>DALYDJ010000098.1:0-1921 GCA_031973275.1 Candidatus Woesebacteria bacterium | reverse complement strand
TTGCTATACCAACTCAAATTCCAGCGTCCTGGCAGAGCCGCCGCCGATTTTATGGGGATGATCAATACTACTTTCAACAAGCTTCACAAAAAGAAAGCTGGGACTCCGGTGGGTGGTGGACTGCTCATTATCGTCACGACCACCATTCTCTATACCCTAGTTGCAGGTATGCTCCGTTTGGTCGGGGGAGATATTCAAAGTGTCTACAACTATCGCAGCGAGATCAACGTGATCTTTGCAACCTTTATTCTGTTCGGACTCCTTGGTTTGTACGACGACATCATCAAATTTTTTGGCAAAACTGCCCACTTGGTCGGGATTAGCTGGAGATTCAAGTTGATCGCCCAGTCGCTGATTGGTCTAGGGATCGGGTATTATCTGTACCAAAATATGGGGATCAGCATTATCAATCTTCCTTACTTTGGAGTCATCGATCTAGGGATCTTTTTTGTTCCCTTTTCTGCGTTTGTGATCGTCGCTTTTAGTAACGCTCTCAATATCACTGATGGTCTCGACGGCCTCGCTGGTGGTCTGCTTATGATTACTCTTTTTGCCTTGATTATTCTCGCCACCTCCATCCTCGATACGCCGATTACTCTCTTTATTGCCCTCTGGCTCGGAGGTATCTTGGCTTTCCTCTATTTCAACACTTATCCCGCTCGTATCACCATGGGGGATGTCGGCGCACTCTCATTTGGGGCTACGTTGGCTGTCATTGGGCTTCTCCTTGGCAAAATCATCGCTGTCACGGTCATTGGTGGACTATTTATCCTCGAAATTCTCTCTAGCTCAATCCAGATGTTTGGTAAACGCTATCTTGGTCATCGGCTCCTCCCACTTTCGCCTGTCCACTTGTGGCTCCAATCAATTGGCTGGGAAGAAACCAAAATCGTGAGTCGAGCCTGGCTCGCCGGGATTATTATGGCCCTATTCGGTCTTTGGTTAGCCTTTTTATAGCATGAATAGACGTCCAATTATTGTTTTTGATTCGGGTATAGGTGGTCAGAGTATTTATCGCCCACTCAAACAGGCTTTGAGTGACCACAACCTGATCTATATTTCTGACCCAGCCAATTTCCCCTACGGTGACAAATCGGTTAGTTGGTTAAGTGCCAGGTTTAAGCAGCTCGCAATTCAGTTTGAGGCCCTTGACCCCCAGCTAGTTGTCTTGGCTTGCAATACAGCAACCACCAATATAATCAGAGATTTGCGAGCAGTTCTGAGTTGTCCGATCGTTGGGGTCGAGCCGGTTATCAAACCTCTCTCTAGCTACCATTCCTCCCTCGCGCTCATGACACAAAGCTCAGCACAGTCGTCATCTACTCGCCATCTCCTAGACCTTTATGGCCAACATGTTCGGATTTTTACCCCTAAAGGTTTGGCGCAAGCCATAGAGTTTAATGATTATGAACAAGTGAAAAAAAATATTCATGAGATCAAAGAAATAGTACAAAAAGATAAAATTGAAGCTATCGGTCTATCATGTACGCATTATCCGTTGATAATTCATTCACTGCGCCAAGCCATGCCGGAGGTAGTCTTTATCGATCCCTCAGCAGCCGTAGTCGCCGAAGTTCTAAGAGTGCTAAACTTAACCTAGGTCTATGACAAATTTTACTGACGAAATTAAAGGGAAGAAAGTCCTCGTTTTTGGCGTCGGTCGCCAAGGAGGAGGTACTGGTGATGCTGCCTGGCTAGAATCGCACGGCGCTAACGTCAGATTATCTGACCGGGATACTTCGATCGTTCCCGAGGGTCAGACTATCGAGCAAATCGATTGGGCAGAAATAATTATCAAAAATCCTGGAGTGCCCGACGATCATGAGCTCATTGTCCAGGCGCGGTCGAGACATGTACCGGTCTATACGAGCGTGGCGCTGTTCGTAAAATATGCCAATATTACGACCATTGGGATCACTGG
>DALYDJ010000097.1:0-2259 GCA_031973275.1 Candidatus Woesebacteria bacterium | reverse complement strand
GAGCGCGCAGATGTCAGATGATGACCCAAAGAGCTGTAATTTATCTGTATCTGCTGAGACCCTTTCCGTAACCTCTACTACCATCTCCTGGCCGCCGTCAAGCGGTATTGTAACTGGTGTGTTCTTTTCTGGACATAGGCAAGTCATAGATCGTTGATTATATATGACTAGGCAAGTACAATGGCCAAATATGCAATTTGACGTCAATTATTCCAAATTAACGAACGGGGTCCGAGTTTTGACTATTCCTATGCCAGGAGTGGAGTCGGTGACGGCGATGATCTTGTGCAAGACCGGCTCGCGCAACGAGACATTGCCTCAGGCTGGTATCTCGCACGTCCTAGAGCACATGGTATTTAAGGGGACAACCAAGTATCCCAGCCCGATGGCCATTGCCGAAGCGGTCGACTCTATTGGGGCCGAGCAGAATGCCTTCACCAGCAAAGAATACACTGGCTACTACATAACCTCGGCGTCCCAGCATTTGGGGCTGACCTTGGATATCCAGAGTCAAATGTTGACAGCGCCACTGCTACCCCAAGATGATTTGACGAGAGAGCGTGAAGTGATCGTAGAAGAGATCAATATGTACGAAGATCAGCCGATGTCCAAAGCCAGTGAGGAATTTGAAAATCTGATGTACGACGGATCCAGTATGGGGCGGATGATCATAGGGACCAAGGAAACGGTGCGGGCGACGACAAGTGAAGATTTGAGGGGCTACATGGACCGCTGGTATAGAGGGAGTAATATGCTGATAGTCATTGCGGGTAAATTCTCAAATCCTAAATTCTCAAATTCTCAAATGAAAGAATTACTTGAGGAGAAGTTCGGGGGGATGGGTACGGGCGAAATTGATCCTTACGTGAGTACGGCAAGTTATGGTAAAGCCGAGGCCAGACACTTTAAGAAAAAAACTGAGCAGGCCCATTTTTATATGGGTGTACCTGGTCTCTCGATCACTGATCCTCGTCGCTGGGCCCTACAACTAGGGCAAGTCGTGCTCGGGGGAGGGATGTCGAGCCGGCTTTTTAACGAAATCCGCGAAAAGAGGGGACTGGCGTATTATGTCAAAGCTGATCTCGATATGAACTTTGATTGTGGTTACCTGGGAGTGCGAGCCGGGGTCAAACTGGAGAAGCTTGGGGAGGCGATGTCCGTGGTGAGGGAGGAGATGCTTAGACTAGGGGAGAGTTTGACGGAGGCAGAGCTCTTGAAAGCCAAGGAGTTCGTCCTAGGTCACATGCCACTCTCGCTAGAGGGATCGATGGATATTGCCCAGTTTTATGGTATGCGAGCCTTGGTTTTGGATGATATCCGCCATCCTGACGAGGTGACAAAAAACGTGAACAAGGTAGAGCTGGCAGACGTGAAGAAGGTGCTAAAAGAAGTAGTGAGCGAGGACAAGATCAGGTCAGTGGTGGTGGGACCGAGGGGGAAGTAGATTAGTGACGATCAGGTTTGTCCATAACACCTTCATTTGAATCGTCATTCATGCTTTTCATAATATTCAAGATATTTTTGAGCGGACGCCGCTCTCAATTAGACTTAAAATGATTGGGGCGCGGAGCACACGAGATTGTGTGGCCTGTAGTTCTTTGATTCATTTTTGGATCGCATCGGATTCGGTGAGTGATAGCGGTTTTTCAACCATCCCATTAGGGGTAAATTTTTCTGCTGACACTGGTGGTTTGGGTTTAAATGGTTTTCTAAAGAAATTCATAATCGACTCAGACTAATTTTACTGCTCGTCGGTTTCTGATTTTTTACTTGAAGGCAATTGTTGAACCGCGTGAGCAATTCTTAGGACAATGTTTTTTGGTATACTTTTTATTTTATCCAATGTCACGCCTAGCTTGCTAACAGTCTCCCAGTCTTCAGGAGTTACTTTCTCACCTTCTTTAGCAGTGATTACCAAGTTACTTGTATGGACCTCTGTCCTATCATCTTCAGCCATATCTCTCCTTTTTGCTGTATATTGTAGATATACTTTTGCACAGATTAGTTAAATTGGCAAGTGGGTTGGTGTTGAATGAGGTGCAAATATCACATTTCTTTAAGCTAGTTTAATAAAAAAACTAAATGGTTGCTAGGTACGGTACGCTTCATAGCAGAAAGAGTGGATTGGGTCTGTGTGTTTAGATAGCTGATATACTTTTTGTATGGGGAAAATAGACCTGGTCCACACTGAACGCACACCTCAAGAGCTTGCAAAATATAAAGAGCTCGGCAATGATCATAAATTTGAGTTTGCTGGGC
>DALYDJ010000096.1:0-2376 GCA_031973275.1 Candidatus Woesebacteria bacterium | reverse complement strand
ATTGTACTCGTATAGCTGACTTCACCCTTTGAAAACACATAAAACACAAAAGCTTCAGACAAAATTCCACTAACTATTGCATAAACGAGTATTTCGCCCATACGCGAAAAATCAACGCCTATAAAAAGCGCAAACGGGATCCACACAAGGAGTCCCATTATCATGTCAAAGAAAAATGCAATCGACGGAGCTAAATTCTCATAACTCTTTTTGAGTGCAACCCAAAGAATTGATTGTGACAATGCAGCCAAGACAGCAAAAAGTATTCCCATCTGTCCATTTTACTATGCAATCTAGTTAAAAGTTAAATATCCTCGACTCCCACGGCGCTGCCAAACTAATTTGACGGTGGCTTCCCAAACTCCTCGCTCGCACCCAACTTTTTCGCCGACTCTGGCGTATACGGCTCGGTAAACACCAGGATCACTCCGTCTGGGTCGCGGAAGACCACCTCTAGTTTCCCCCAATAATAATGTCGTACCGGGGTAGTGGGCTCAACTCCCATTTTGTGCGCCCGCTCGATTATCTCGCCAATCGAATCTACTTCGACCATTAGTGAAATCTTTGACGATGTAACGGATTCCATAAAAACTTCTGGTTTTACCGCCCGGTGTCCGTCGGCGATTTCTAGCTTCGCCGCTCCACAGGCAAAGGTCGCCCCGCTATAGTCTTCCTTTACTACTTTATCCGGACCGTACTCAAAGATCTTTTCAAACCCTAGTCCTTCATAAAACTTTAACGACTTGCTAAAGTCTTTGACTTTAATATGTGTTCCTATTGTCTTAATCATAAAAATACTCCTACATATAATATACGACAAATATACAATTAGATTGATAAATACGCAATAGTATGATATACATATCTACATATGAAGCTATTCTGGTCTGCCAGCTACTCTGGCAAACAAAAATACCAGCAAAATTATGATCTTGTCAGTCGCGCGATTGACCAGATTGCGGACTTAGAGGTCGTTTCACCCGAAAAGGGGAATTATCTCTCTCTGGTTCCACCCACTTTAAAACAATCACTTGGGGCAGATTCCTCCAAACTCCACTACGCCGCTATCCGCCGTGGTATCCTCTGGTCCGACGCTGTGATAGTCGAGATCAGCCAAGAAGATTTCCAATTAGGTCACGAAGCCACCCTCGCCATCCAAGCCAAAAAGCACGTCCTTTGTCTCTCAGTGAACGAGGACTACTCGCAAAAGATCAACAATAGATATTTTCATGCCGCCAAATACAACAAAATGACTATCGAAGAAATAGTCGAAAATTTCCTTTTACTCGCCCGCAAAGATCTACTTTCCCGTCGCTTTAATCTATTCTTAACCAGCTCTCAGGAACAGTTTCTCAAACAAAAAGGCGTAGAGTCCGGCCTTGGCGCCTCCGACTATCTCCGCTCACTCATTGATATCGCTCGCACCACTTAAATAAACTCCAAAATCTCCGGCACTTGAGTCACACCGTCCTTAGTCAAAAAGTGACCTTTAGTACCCACCTCCACCGCTTTTGCGCTTAGCCTATCTGCCATCTCGTGCGCAATAAACTTGGTCACATAGGGATCGTTATCAGAAATTAGCATCACCCATTCTGGCACATTCTTTTTAATGAGCTCGTGGTTCATCATGTTTGGCCAAAAACTTTGGTGCTCTGGCGTCAAATCGTTGTAGTCCCACGCGGCCAACAAAATCCCCTTACCAAACTTCGCCCGCTCAGCTAGTCTCAATGCTAGTACCGAGCCCAAACTATGGCCTATCACCACCGTGTTCTCATCAATAAAATTTTTCTCTAATATAAATTTGAGCATGGTCTCCATATCAGGTGACTTTGTCGGCATCGTAGGTATCTCCGGTATCCATACCTTATAACCCTTTTTCTGTAGCTCGGCCTTCAGCCATGGATACCAATCAGACTCGGGAGTTGCGTACCATGCATGTAAAAATAATGCTTTTTTCATAATGAAATTATAGCTTGCTAATCAACTTGTATCTTCTCGATCTTGCCCGGAAGTTTTGTAAACGAATACTCCTTAAACCCAATTTCGCTCGGGCAACCCTGCGCATACCTGACCAACTTATTCTTTGTATCAAATACAAACGCCGAGTAGGTGTATACCTTTGCTTCTTTACTGGTCGAGCAGATTGCTCGCCCACTCTCACAGTTTTTCCGATCTGAAACATTAAGTCAATCTTATCCGCTTGCGCCTTTTCTGGAATCGGAAATTGAATTTTCTGCCAACCTGTTTTGAAAAAGGAATTTTTATACAATTCATTTGCGCCATTTGAAATAATAACCTCTGTATCTTTTTCAGGAATAAATACAGTTTCGCTAAATTGCGACTTCGCTTTTAGTTCACAGGAGACTTGAAATTTTT
>DALYDJ010000095.1:0-2493 GCA_031973275.1 Candidatus Woesebacteria bacterium | reverse complement strand
GTGCCGAGGAGAGGACTTGGTCCTCGATATTTTTCTGGTGAAAAATTCTCAGAGCCCTGGCTCGCCGCCGTCGCGGCTCCGCCTTTCAAGTCCTACACTATGTAAATGATATTCTTTCTACCTAGCGGTAGAGAGAATATCATGTGCCGAGGAGAGGACTTGAACCTCCATGTCTTGCGACACACGTACCTGAAACGTGCGCGTCTACCATTTCGCCACCTCGGCTCACTGCAAATTATACCCTACTTATCTCTCACTTAATAAAAATTTGTACGAGAATTTTTGCGCATTGTAGTGCACTCTCACAAAGTGAGAAGCGTCACAAAAGCAAAAAAGAGCGTGCAAACTTTCGACCCAAACCTAATTCTTCTGCATCCCGCGCTTATTCTCGATCCCAGTCAAGTTCTTTTTGCGTAGACGTAGTGAGATCGGAGTAATCTCCAACAGCTCATCTTGCTCGAGGAAATCAATCGACTGCTCGAGTGACATGGTCAGAGGTGGTGCCAGCTGGATCACCCCGTCAGACGATTTCGATCGCATATTGGTCAATTGTTTACCCTTGCAGACATTCATCCAGACATCCTGTTCTTTAGGATTGGCTCCCACGATCATACCTTGATAAACTGGCACCGCTGGACCAATAAAAAGAGTTCCACGCTCCTCAGCAGCCGCAAGTCCATAAGCAAGCGATTCACCAGGGTTGGTCGCCACAATCACGCCTGTACGGATCTTAGGTAGTTCTTTCCCCACTGGCTCATATCCATCAATTTGTGAGGAGAACAAGACAGTTCCCTTTGTCAAAGTCAAAAGTAAGGTTCGCAAACCGATGATGTTGCGAGTGGGGATACGATAGACAAACTCGACTTCGGTATCTGAGATCGGCTCCATAGAGATCATCGTCCCGTAGCGCTTGCCCATTTCTTGATTGATCACACCTTGGTATTCAGTGGGTACGACCACGTCAACTTCTTCGACGGGCTCAACTTTTACATTGTTCTCATCGCGCTTAGTGATCACCTCGGGCTTCGCCACTTCCATTTCGTAGCCTTCGCGTCGCATGGTCTCTAGGAGAATAGAGAGGTGGAGTTCCCCTCTGCCTGACACTTTGTATTTACCGTTATCCAGTTTTTCCACTTTAAGCGAGAGGTTTGACTCGAGTTCTTTGTACAGACGCTCTTCGATTTGGCGACTAGTCACAAACTTGCCTTCGCGACCGGCGAGAGGAGAGGTATTAGCCCCGATTGTCATGTGCAGGGTAGGTTCGGTGATCTCTTGGGTAGGGTAGGCGACGGTATCGGAGGGGTCAGACATGGTCAGTCCAATCTGCACTTCGGTCATTCCGGGGATACCGACGATGTCGCCAGTCTGCGCCAGTTCGGCCTCGACTTTACCTAGTCCTTCAGAGAGTAGGATGCGGTTCACGGTAAATGGTTTACCTGGTTTATCAGTCAAAATGATACTTTGACCTAGCTTCAAGGATCCCTGGGTTATCTTGCCAATCGCAATCCGGCCTAGGTGCGGGTTGTAGTCAATCGAGGAAACGAGCATTTTAAAGGTATGGCCGGGGTCAGCCTTGGGGGAGGGGAAGTATTCAATAATTTTGTCGAGCAAGGGGATCACATTGCCATCCATATCCGAGGTATAGATCTCGGGGAGCTTGCTAAAGACTTTGCCATCACGTCCCACGCCGTATAGAACGGGGAACTCTAGGTGATGTTCTTCGTGCGCCAGCTCTAGGAAAAGATTCTCGATTTTGGCGATCACGTGGGGTACGCGAGCATATTGTTTGTCGATTTTGTTGATTACCACAATGATTTTCAGATTCAGTTTCAGCGCCTTTTTCAGCACATAGCGGGTTTGAGGCATGGGACCTTCTTGGGCATCTACGATCAGCAGGGCACCGTCGGCCATCGAGAGCGTCCGCTCTACTTCACCGGAAAAATCAGCGTGTCCTGGGGTATCAATAATATTGATTTTGGTGTCGCCGTAAAAGATCGCGCAGTTCTTGGCCAAAATAGTGATCCCACGCTCGCGTTCGAGAGTATTGCTATCCAGGATCGTGGTTTGGGCCATCTCGCCCGAGTTCTCGCGGAAGGTGTGGGTCTGCTTGAGCATGGCGTCTACCAGAGTAGTTTTGCCATGGTCGACGTGAGCGATTACGGCCACGTTACGAATATTATTAAAGCTATGCATACTGACTTCCCCTAAAGTGAAAATTAGTTCCCTAATTATATCACAATGTATCAATAAATTACTATGAGCGGGTAAGGGGGATCGAACCCCTGAAAACTGCTTGGAAAGCAGTTGTGTTACCGCTACACCATACCCGCGATAGTGGTGTGGTGAAGCTCAGAGTCGAACTGAGATAGCTTGTTCTTCAGACAAGTGCCTTGACCACCTTGGCTACTTCACCAATTTCCCCAATTGTAACATAAAGAGTGGACCCAAGAGGACTCGAACCTCTGACATCTTCGATGTAAACGAAGCGCTCTA
>DALYDJ010000094.1:1862-2588 GCA_031973275.1 Candidatus Woesebacteria bacterium | reverse complement strand
GTCACCTACATCAGCAACCAGAACACTCCTCCCCCTCCTCACATGGACAACAACATAATTGATTCATGTAAACATGATATCACAATTCTCAAATCACAAATTCTCAAAAACAAAATTGGGCTCTTACCCCCAATTGGAGAATTGGAGAATTTAGGATTTATGATTATTATGTTTTTACCCTGCCCCCCACGCTTTATTCTCCGCACTCGCCTCCCCCTGTGCCGCCTTGAGACCGATATCTTCCTGCTGTTTCTTCTGAAACTCAAACTCTTTTTTCTGCTCCTCCTTTTGCTCCTCTACTTTTTTCCGCTGTTCCTCTTTTTGTTCATACTCCTGTCGCGCTTTCTGCATTCCCCCCTCCACGGTCGTATCTAGGCCCCACTCCCTCACTAGTTTGCCCCTGATCTGGGCCAGTTCGATATCATCTTTCTTCTCCGACAGTCCCGCATATTTCTGGAAATCATCCTGGGTTTTAAACCCAGCCTTCGCCAGATCTGCCATAGGATCTGCTGGAGTCTGCGGAGCAGCTTGTTGAGTAGCCCGGGCACCCTGCTCCATTTTTTGCCCTACTGCGTCCTTGACCACCTCCATCGGCTCGCTCGCCACGCTTTTTACCACGTGCTTCGCCAGCCCCGCCAAACTCTGTCCTACCTGCTTCCAAACACTCATATTACCAATATACACCGAGGGATAGATGCTTGGTGGATGAAATAAAGAATATTTGGA
>DALYDJ010000094.1:0-1852 GCA_031973275.1 Candidatus Woesebacteria bacterium | reverse complement strand
AGGTAGTGTTGCATCCACCATGGTTACAGGAAAACTCGGTTCTTCAAACTTCGCAAAAATACTCTTTATAAAATCAAAATCTGATAGTAAATGACCAGGTCGATCCAATCTATCTACCACAGCCTGGAATGGCGCTGTCAAATATACCCATCTCAAGTCTGCATCCAATTTACGCAAATCAAGCCTGTATTTATCAAACATTAAATGGTAATCCATCACAATCAGTTCGTTGTTCTTGGTAGCATCCAAGAAACTGCTCAAAATATGAGCATAATCACGCGCACGGAGCTCAGGAGTCATTCCCTTACCTGCTTTATTTAAGGCAATCCCCTCTGGCAGAGAGTATGCGTCGCCGTCAAAATAGTAATAACCATAACCAGATAACAATTTCCCTACTGTCGACTTCCCTACTCCAGGTGGCCCAAATAATACGAGCTTATCTGTTCTTCTCATTTACCTAAATATAGTTTGGCTAAAAACAACAATCCCAGAATTAGACAAGTAAATAGGAGAGTCCTACTCAGATCCTTCACGATAAACTCGCTCGATAGATAGCTAAACTCATTCGCGTCCTTTACCGCAGTTCTCTCGCTCACAGCCAACTTAAAGTTCTTCAGTCTATACCCACTTTCGATCTTTTCCGCTCTGGTCTTTTTCCTAGCCATACTATTTCAATGTTTCTTCGTAATCTTTATCGGCTTGCATCTCAGTCTCGATCAATTTGCGCAAAAAGACTGCTCTTGGTACCCGTTTCTTCTGAGCTACCCAGTCTAAATATCGCCCGATCTGGGGAGATATAAAAAAGTTAAAGCGTACATCTTGAGTGGCTAAAGCATAATCAAAGGCATTGGCCAACACCTGTTCCAAATCATACGTTGTGTATGCCAAAATAGTCAGCTTGTCGTCTACTCTACCTCTTAGGAAAAATGGATCTCTACCAGATTTATAAAGTGCAATAACTGGCTTGCCCAGGTCGAGAGCATACGTCAATTCGTGTCCTACGTTGGCAGTTGATGGGTAAGAGGTTTCTACCACTACAACATCAGACTCCCTAATACTTGCGATACTTTCCTTGTACCATTCTTCTCGTTTCTTTTGATCATCATTGTATTCGTCTGATTTCTTTTTATTAAATAAAGTACCAGATTTAACTATATAACCACGATTTACCAGCACATCATTAATTCTCTGATAAAACTCGCCAAGCTCAGTAGCTTGAGAATGTGAAGCGGTAAAAGCAACTTTCATATTTATACCTCCCTTTTCTGCTATTCTAGCAGATTATTAAAGTCATCTATAATTTCAGCATCAATCTTGTCAATATTACGTAGCACTTTATGTGGGATTTTGGGTGCCTCAAATTCACCCCAGACGAATTCAAATACACTTTCATCAACCACGTGATCTTCCTTTATCATCCTTGCACGCATTCGATTGAATGCTAAATCTCTTGATGCATGAACCATAATATACTGAACTTGATCATCAAAGTATTTCATAAAATTTCTTTCCTTCGTAAAAGCCTCAGCTATCACCAAATCTCGCCCGTCATTTTCCGACAGCATATGTTGAACGGTCATAATCAGTTTATTGACAAATTTGTCACGAATTTTCTGATCGTACTGACCACTAGTCAACAAGTATCGCAATTCATCATCGTTCAAGTAAATTGTATCCGCATCAAAAAAATGCCAATTCTTATGTTTTGCCAGCAAACTACCTATGTACGTTTTACCTACCCCAGGCGGACCAAACAAAACATATATCATAGGAAAATTCTAGAGTACTTTCCTTGTCCCAAACGCATGTACGAGCGTCTGATCATCGGCATATTCTATCTCAACACCAGTCG
>DALYDJ010000093.1:0-2768 GCA_031973275.1 Candidatus Woesebacteria bacterium | reverse complement strand
ATCCGGCCATAAAGCTATGGTTCCCACCTCAGCTTGATGGAACTCAGTCCTTCATTGCCCGCTTTATCAATGGTCTTGATCTGTAGCTCCTGATCACCTTCGACTAGTTGGTAGGGGAGACTAAATTTCCCGTCACTGCCGACGATTACCATCCGCTCTCCAATATATACTTTGGATCCCAGCTCGTTTACACTACCGGAAAAGGTAGTAATCCGTTGGCTCTGACCCCTAAACACTTCGTTCTCTTTGGGCGTATCTAGGGTCACAACCGGCTTAGTCGCATCCACAACTATTTTGTATGTCTTAGATTGCTCGCTACGTAGATCATGTGACGTCGCGGTATAGGCGTAAGCCGTATTTTCTCCTTCTGAGAGTACTACTTTGTCAAAGATAAAGGTTCCGCTCTCTGCCACCAATTTACTCTCACGTTCGGCCCCGTTGATAAACAGTATTACGTCTAGTCCCGGCTGGGCGAAGCCAGCGATCTTTACCTGAGCACTATAGGTAGCCTCTGGAATATCTGAAAATATCGGTGGGGTCGGGCGCTGCTCGTCAATTACTATGGTAGGAGTATCAGATTTGGTAAACAATCTAGTGAGACGTGCAATTGCCGGGAGTCCCCAGATCAGCGTCACGACAATAAGTAGGATCGCGATCATCAAATACGTAATGCCTTGCTTGCCTGCCTTGCGACTGCGGACTCTATCTAGCCTAGAGTTATTCATAATATCTAGAGTATAGCATGGTAAAATTTGGTTATGAAAAAAGCCTTTCTTTTTGACATGGATGGAGTCCTTGCAGATACCGAGACAGAGTGGGACAGACTCGGCTACAATGATCTACTCAAGAATCACTTTGGTCCAGAGTTATATGCCAAAGTAACATTTAAAGGTGGTACCTCGATCAAGGGTATTTTTGATAAGTTTGCTGAAGCTGGCTGGGCAGGGGACTATGAAAGTTTTTATCGCTTAAATGTTTCAATCGCGAGTCAAATATATGGCCAGATCCAGCTAACTCCAGGGATAGATACCCTTATTCATAGCTTACTCAAGTCAGGGTTCGTCGTTGGTGTGGTTTCTAGTTCGCCTCTCGAGTGGGTTGAAATGCTTATCTCACGCCTCGCAGATCGTGACAGGCTAGCCATCGTAGTCTCTGTCAACAATCATCCGACTCTCAAGCCCAAGCCCGCTCCCGATCCTTATCTTTATGCCATGAGGAAATTGGGTGTCGAACCCAGTAGAACACTAGTTTTAGAAGATTCACAACCTGGCGTCACCTCGGCTAGGTCAGCTGGAGCACAAGTAATTTGCTTTACCCAGTTCAACCACGGATATTCCTGGCAATCCAAACCAGCCAATGCTCACTATTATGCCGCCTCTATGGAGGAGGTAGAGCAGATAGTAGCAAAAATAAATCTGGAGTAGGATAAAATACAGGCTATGCTAATCCAGATACGAGTAATCTGGGAGGCCAGTTGGTAAAATAGGTAAACAGATAGTACTAATAAAGGTAGTGCCAGGATAGCTCAGTTGGTAGAGCGGCGGTATCGTAAACCGCAGGTCCAGGGTTCGATCCCCTGTCCTGGCTCCAGAATCACGTAATCAGCACATAGGAGTAAATATGTTTTCAAAAAAGAACTTGAGCCAGATTCCGGTCGAGGAGACTTCTCATTCTCAAGGATCGAGAAAAATGATAGTCAGCAAAGATGAGACATCTTCCAAATACTTCGAAGCTCACACATATGGGTATTTACCAGCAGGTATGAAATGGGACATGCACGAACATGACAATATAGTCGAGATTTGCGTCCTCAGTAAAGGTTCTGTGATTGTGCGTGACGCAAATGGAAATGAAGAAGTGCTTGTTGTTGGTGACAGGTTAATTTTCCCGTCCAATACTAAGCACGAAATTGAAAATAAT
Organism: Candidatus Woesebacteria bacterium; assembly: GCA_031973275.1. Lineage (GTDB taxonomy): Bacteria > Patescibacteriota > Microgenomatia > UBA1400 > UBA12108 > CAJAUT01. The sequence goes on along the minus strand of DALYDJ010000093.1, from coordinate 848 downwards.
TCGAAAGATAATTCAGAATTTTATTTCATTCGATTTCGAGATCAATGACCAAACTCTTATCTCTCATTACCCCCACCAATCTCGACGCAGAGCGAGAAAAGTTCTTCGCCTCCACTACCTACAACCCTAATTTTCACTATATCTGGCAGGACGATAAAATAACTCCTAGTTTTAAGAGTGATGACAAACTTGCACTATGGTTTGCCGTGAAGTCTCAAGATCACCAGGAAATAGTTAAACAAGCCAGTAATCTTTTTGAGGTAAAAATCGAAGATCGTATCCTTTCCTTGGCACAAAAAACGGCCAAGACAATAGGACATATTAGTGAGGGTAGTGCTCAATCATACGCCAAGCTCCTGCAAGATAGTCTAATCTATTTTGGCATCGACGATATTCAAACCATTATTTCCGAAGAAGGCGGTTTCAACGCACGCCCCAACCACAAAGACAAAATCATTACTATCAGCAAGTATATCCATTTCGACTTTTTCTCCATGGAGGGGGGAGTCCATCACGAGCTCGTCCACGTCTTGCGCTACCGAAACGGCAAATTCAATCACATCAGACGGAGTGATTATTACTTACCAGTCGAAGAAGGTCTAGCCTCTTGGTGCCAAGATAATGCCAATGATGACAACGGAGCTGCTCAGCACGCCATGGAGTACGTGGCCTCGTCGGTTGGTTTGACGGGCAGTCTGCGAGATGTCTACAACTGTCTGCTAGATCTCGGCATGTCTAGTCAGCTGGCATGGAAGAGAGCTAGTCGTCACAAATTTGGCTTTGTGGATACTGTTAAACCAGGCGATATTTTAAAACCAGCCATGTACTATGCCAACGAAATCAAGGTA
>DALYDJ010000092.1:0-2797 GCA_031973275.1 Candidatus Woesebacteria bacterium | reverse complement strand
AAAATAGTAACCATAATATAATCGACCAAATCCTCTCGACCTTCAAATTCATCGACACAAATGCCAAGGGCGAATATACCTGTCCGGCAAACGGCTGGCAGGACTGTATGCCAATTTTATCTGAGGAAGGGAAGAGAGCCTGTTCAGAGGAAGCCATGACTTGGTACAAAGCCAATTGTCCAGATTTTCAAGGTGCTGCTCTCTGAAGTTAGTGTTATTATAGATCCATGACCGATACTGCCAACCCAACCACCTTTACTGCCGAACTAGCCAAGCTCAAATCTCTTGTCGACAGTACGCCGCTCCCCGAAGATCTCAAGAACAAAGCCGACGAAATGCTGGCCCGCCTGACCCGCATGGTCGATACCGGTGTCTACAGTGCCGAGTACGACCGCTCAGCCCACTACATCCAGTGGATTACCAATCTCCCTTGGGGCCAGTACACAACCGACAAACTAGATATCGTCGTGGCTCAGCAAAACATGAACAAGTCCCACTACGGTATGGCCGAGCCCAAAGACAGGATCCTCGAATATCTCGCCACCATCAAACTCCGGATGGATCAGGGAGGGGAGAAGACCGTTCACGCACCAGCCATTTTTCTCGTCGGGCTCGTTGGTACCGGTAAAACTACCTTTGCCTACTCCTTGGCCGAGACGATGGGTCGCAAATTTGCTCGTATCCCGTTTGGTGGCTTGGGGAGTGCACGTGATCTGCGCGGCAAGTCTAGATTGTTTGCCGAAGCCGAGCCGGGCGGGATAGTCAAAGCCCTCAAAGATGCAGGTAGCATGAACCCAATCATCCTCCTCGATGAAATCGATCGTGTCTCTGCCGAGGAGAGGGCAGACATCATGGGTGTCCTCGTTGAGCTACTCGACCCCACCCAAAACAATCGCTTCCTCGACCACTACCTCGATTATCCCATCGATCTCTCCCAAGTTTTGTTCGTGGCGACTGCCAACAACACGACCAACGTGGCAACGGCCGTACTAGATCGTCTCGAGCTTATTCAGATGCCTAGTTATAGCGACGAAGAAAAGATCCACATTTCCCGTGAATTCTTGCTTCCCAAAGGGATCAAGGACGCGGGGCTCCTACCTAATCAACTCGTGATCGACGAGACTGTCTGGCCGGTTGTCGCCCGTCCACTGGGGTATGATGCCGGTATCCGTACCCTACAGCGCACCATCGCGGCTCTATGTCGGCGGGTGGCGCGCGAAATAGTCGAAGGCAAAACTCAGCAAGTAGTTGTCAATATGGATAACTACAAACAATATATGAAAGCTTATTAAAATAAAGGAATTATGAATCCAAACCAAACCCAATCTATCAAAATCATCCCCCTCGGTGGCACCCCCAATGTCCACGACAATATGTATGTCTACGAGTCCGATCACGATATTTTTATTGTCGACTGCGGGATGGGCTTCCCTGACGAGGGAGTCTCGGGAGTCGACTTGACTATCCCAGACATTACTTATCTCCGCGATAAGCAGAGCAAAATCCGTGGCTTCGTAGTTACTCACGGTCATGAGGATCATATCGGCGGCTTCCCCTACATTATTCCTCAGCTCAAAGAAGGGATCCCGATTTACGCTAGCAAATTAACTGCCGGCTTTATCAAAGAAAAATTTAAAGAGTTTCGTATCGACCCCAAAATCTTAAACGTGGTAAAGGATCGTCAGCCCATTAGCCTGGGTGATTTTGAAATCAAAATGATCCCGGTCACCCATTCTGTTCCCGATACCAAGCATTTGATCATCAAGACCCCCCTCGGCAATATCTATCATGGTTCAGACTTCAAATTTGACTGGACACCGGTCGGCCAGGAGTTGCCAGACATTCAGTCTATGACTCGCGCTGGCGCTGAGGGAGTTGTATTGCTCCTTTCCGACTGTTTGAGATCTGAGAAAAATGGTTACTCCTTGTCCGAAGCGATCGTCGAAGATTCGTTCGAACGCGAGTTTCGTGGTGAGTCAAACAGGATTGTTGTCACCACCATGTCGAGTAATATCTCTCGCATCCAGCAAGCTCTCTGGGTAGCCAAACGCAATAATCGTAAGGTTGCCTTTGTCGGTTTTTCCGTCGAGCGCAACGTCAAAGTAGCCGCCGAGCTCGGCTTCCTCACTATCCCGCCGAGACTTGTGATTGATAAGCGCAAGATCAGTACTCTACCCAAAGATGAGCAGTGCTTGATCATCGCTGGTTCTCAAGGTCAGATGGGTTCTTCGCTTGAGCGGATCGCAACCGGGGATCACAAGACGGTCACTCTCGACCCAGGCGACAAAGTGATTTTCTCCGCCGACCCGATACCTGGCAATGAAAGCAATGTTTATCGCCTGATTGATCTCCTCTCTCGCCACGGGATGCTCGTTTCTTACTCAGACATCTCCTCTGACTTGCACGTCTCTGGGCACGCGAGCGCCAAAGAGATTATGATGCTCATCGCCATGACCAAGCCAAAGTATGCATGGCCTACAGGCGGCACTCATCGCCACAGTATCCAATTTGGCAAGTTGGCTGGAGAAATGGGCATGTCTCTCGACCATGTCATGATGCCAGAGAACCAAGCCGTGATTATCGAGCCAGGTGGCCATGTCCGCTTAGGTGAAACCATCAATCTCAAAAACGTCTATGTCGAGTCTGGTCTTATAACCGAGGCCGACGAGCACATCATGGATCGCAAAATGATGTTCCAAGAAGGGGTGGTAGTGGTTGTAATCTCGACTACTAAACAAAACGGCAAACTCGAAATCGACATTATCCCCAGAGGTATTACTACCCAGATCGACTCTCA
>DALYDJ010000091.1:0-2938 GCA_031973275.1 Candidatus Woesebacteria bacterium | reverse complement strand
ATGAAAGCGCAGATCGCCAAAGAAGAGGCTAGTAGCCAGCGCAGTTACAAACAGCGCAACATGCAAGTCGACATGTTGCTCTCCGGTATGACCGGCATCTACGGCGAGATGCAGGGCATCGCCGGTACCTCGCTCCAACCGATCGCCCTACTGGAAAATGAATCATGAAGATTGCCGTTATTATTCTCCACTTCGGTAAATTAGAAACGACTAAAACTTGTCTCAAAGAGCTAAAAAGTAAAATTGGCGATCACCAGGTCATTCTCATCAACAACACCCAGGACGATATCGCCGAACTCACCAAAATTATTCCCGGCACCAAACTAGTCAACAACCCCAAAAACCTCGGTTTTGCCGCCGGGGTCAACCAGGGGATAACTCTTGCGCAAAAAGACAAATCGATCACCCACTATTTCCTCATGAACAACGACGTAACTATCACCTTTGGCTCCTTTGCCCAGCTCCTACTGACCTTTAACAAATTCCCCTCAGCTGGGATCGTTTCGCCGGTCCTCCATCATGTTGGAGGTTTTGATTGGGGTGGCAAATACAATAAATGGACTGGTATGGTCAAACACAAAAACTGGGGCAACAAACCCAAGACAATTCAGTCCGTCAGCCATGTGGCCGGTGCTGCCATGCTCATCTCTCGCCAACTGGTAGACAAGATCGGTATGTTCGACGAACGCTTTTTCCTCTATTTTGAGGATCTCGACTTTTGTCTCCGTGCCTCTCGCGCTGGCTATACCATCCACATCAATCCCGACGTGGTGGCTGACCACTCTCTCTCTAGCACTACTGATCTGACTGGTCGCACCAAATATCAGTGGGGATCACACCTCCAGTTCGTCACCAAACATCTCTTTAAACTAGCTTATCCCACTGCTTACCTCTATGACCTTATCGTGTACCCTTTGTGGCTTTTGCGGTCAACCCTGATCCCCAGGGTCAGACCCTAAATAAAGGTTATGCAAGTATATAATTCAACTATGAAAAATCTAACAGTCATCACTCTCAATCAAAGCAATATCACCGATTTTGCCTCCGCCCGCAATCTAGAGCTTGCGAAAGCAAAAACCAAGTGGGTTCTATTTCTCGATTCGGATGAGACCATGTCCCACGAGCTAGAAAAAGAAATCGAATCCGCCATCCAAGCAGATCAATTCGATGCTTACTTGATCCCGCGACTAGATACCTTCCTCGGTCGCGAGCTAAGACACGGGGAGCCGGGGCATACGAGACTCATTCGTTTAGCTAAAGCGGACTTTGGTCGCTGGGTCCGCCCAGTCCACGAGGTCTGGCAGGGCAGAGGGCGCGTCGGACATCTCAAGGCTCCCATCCTCCACCACTCTCATACTACCATTGCTTCTTTTCTGGACAAAATCAACAATTATTCCTCGCTCGATGCCAAATATCGCTATCAGTCAGGTGTTCACAGCAATTTGTTTAAAATCGGTATATATCCTTTTGCCAAATTTGTTTGGAATTATATATTTTTACTCGGTTTCCTCGACGGCGTTCCAGGTATTATTATGGCGATCATGATGAGTTTTCATTCTTACCTGACTTGGACCAAGCTCTACCTCTTATGGCACAAAAAATAAGTTACTGGCTTCTCCTCACCCTTGTCATCTCGCTCGGTTTTGGACAGTTACTCCGCTTCGATTACCTCGGCATCCCCATCTACCTCCACGATGTAATAGTCCTCTCCATTCTCGCGACACGGGTTCCATCCCTCTTCCAGCATTACAAGGTACGGAACCTTGTAATTCCTACATCGCTGAAAGTGTTTCTCGCAGGTCTCGCAATTGGTTGGTTTTATGCATTATTCTTATTTCCTATTTCCTCTTTACTAATTCCTAGTTTATATACTCTCCGCCTCCTCGCTTATATTGCCCTGCATCTTTTACTCAAACGCTCTAAACTCCTAATTCCTAATTACTATTTCCTAATTTCCGGTATTATCGCCCTCTTCATCGGCTATCTCCAATACTTTCTCTTGCCCGACATGCGTATCTTTCAGTATCTAGGCTGGGACGACCACTTAAATCGTTTGACTCTCCCTCACTTTGACCCAACCTTCGCAGCTGTCATGTTGTGCCTATCCGCCCTATATTGTTACCAACAGAACCGCGGGCGTTTAGCCCAACTCTTTCTTCCGGCCATATTTCTAACCTATTCTCGCTCGATTTGGCTCACACTTTTTGCCGTCGGATTATTTTATGCCATCCAAACCAAGCGGTACGCCAAACTACTCCTTGCCGTCATTCTCTTGGGCTTGGTAGTTGTGATCCAGCCAAAGCAATTTGGTGAAGGTACCAACTTGCTACGACTATTTTCTGTGGAGAGTCGGGTGGTCCACGATCTTTCATATCTAAAAAAGTACAACTGGGAGCTACTCATAGGTCGCGGGATGAATACGCTTATCCTGGATAATCAGTCGTCCGATGTCCCGACTCACGCCACCGGCCCCAACAACAGCTATCTCTACTTACTCCTCACATCTGGTGTCTTGGGGCTAGCAGGGTGGGGGATGCTTATGTATTCGATCTTTCAAAAATCTACCCACAAGCCCATGCTGATCTTCTTCTTCGTCGCTTCACTTTTTAACAATGTCATGTTCTACCCATTTGCACTGCTTTGGGTTCTGTTAGTCGATTCCCAATCTAAATTATAGTATCATAGTTGCAAACTAAAATACTATGTAGTAATATGTTCGCATGGAACTCAACTTGCACTCAATCACCTCGACCTTTGGCCTATCTCAGAGTGAGTCAGAGGTATTTGAATATTTACTACAATACGGGGTTATCAAGGCCGTTGAACTACGCAAAAATCTTCATCTCGATCGTGCGCCGTTTTATAGAGCGCTCTCCAGCCTAGAATCCAAGAATCTTGTAGTGATCTCCGGGTCTTTGCGCAAGCAGGTAGTCGACTT
>DALYDJ010000090.1:0-3101 GCA_031973275.1 Candidatus Woesebacteria bacterium | reverse complement strand
TTTTAGTGAAGTATTGTAGTAGTAGAGGGATCCTATACTAGAAGGGTTTATGGACGGTGTAACGGCGCGATTGGTTGTAGTGGTACCAGTCGTCGTGTTGGGACTGGTCGGTCTTGGGGTCGCTGAGATAATTTCACTATATACTAAAGGCGTGCTGTGCTCTACAACAGTTGAACCGTAAGAAGTATATTTACCATCTAAAGTACCATATTGGACTCCACGACTAGGATTGAAGCCGGTGGCTGGTCCTGAGTAGTTCCATTTGTAGAAAACATTGTTGATTATAACGCCATCCATTTTTACTTTGGAGTTGCCGTTGAATCCACTACCATAGCCGTAGGAATAAGTATAGCTAGACCCGTTTGAGGTGGTGATAGTAACTGACGGTACTCCTCCCTGCTTGACTCCGCCAGTTGTAACTTCGTTGATTCCGATTGATTCTGGTTTGGGTCCGTATGCTTTGTACACAGAGAATAGAGTTGCGACAACTACCACTGCGATACCTAGATAGGTTAGAGAGCGGTTGGATGATTTGACTACTTTGTTTTTGGTAACCTTTTTAAGTTTTGGCATGTTGCTCCTTTATATATTTATTGCCTAGATAATTTATATTCTTATTTTCCTAACTTTGCAAGAACTTATTTGTTGTAATCTGCCATAAAAAGATTGTAGTCGAGGAGATTAACCTTGCCGTCCCCATTGATGTCAGCGGTTGTAAAATGAGGAGCGCCAGACTTGCCAAATTGTGTGACGAAAAAACTATAGTCAAGAATATTAATTTTATTGTCTCGATTAGGATCCGAGACCCTAAAAGATTGTGATCCAAGTGGGGTAGAGGTGGGAGTAGGACCAGTAGTTGCAAGATATTCGATTTTGTATAGCCTCACTCCGTAGCCCTCCATCTTGTCTGTGAACTCGGATTTGACGGGGGTGATGAGGCGATTATCATAGACCGAGGTGACGCGATTAAGTTTTGAACTAAAAACATACTTTTCGCTGGTTGGGATGGCAGAGGTATTGACGGCAAGCAAGTAGCGAATATTTGGACTGGAAGTCTCTTTGAGGAGTGAGTGGACAGAGCCCTTGGTGCTTTTATAAGCATGATATAAATCTGTAGAGGTGCGACTGAGGAAGATCTCCTGATGGGAAGTGATTTCGCGATTAATATTGCTAATTGTTTGCCAGAGTTCACTATTGACTTGTGGGCTAATACCTGACATGTACTCCGTATCTTGTAGATAACCTTGTCCTGACTTATTCCCGTTCCAGGCCCAAGGACTATGTTGCATAAACGTATAGATACCAGTTGCACCATGGACAATTGCCGTGTAAATCTGACCGCGCATCTCTGTAGGTGTAGGGAGCCGCCATTTGTGATTATTATCTCTAAAAGCTTGGATAATAACCCAAACAGGCCTGGGACAGCCGGAGCTAAGAGTTGTATCGATGGCCTGCCCAGTCTGAGTCAACGTGATTGTGGGTGAGTTGGATTTGAACGGGTAGACATCAAAGTTGGAGATATCATCATATAGATTGGTACAACCCTGTTCGTAGTGATTGGCAAAAACAATCTTGCTGGGGTCGACGGTGCGAATAAGATTCTTGATCTCTAGGTACTGCTCATCAGAGTAGGGAGGGAACTCATCATATAAGTGGTAGCCGATAACGACTTTGTGGTCTCTGAGTCTGGCGATGGTGGATTTGAAGGCGTTGATGTTGGCGGGAGTGTAGTTGTTCAAAAGTTTTGAAATTTCGTCACTCAAGTTGGCAATAATTTTGATGCCGTATTTTTGAGCGTAGTTGAGCTCAGTATCGTTTGGCGTAAAGGAAGATGGCCAGGAAGTATTGAAACCAGCTTGTACTACTTCTGGGAGTGTATCTCGTGACCTGGTATTGTCGAGATTAAACTTGCTCCAAGGCTGACCTATTTTGCCCATATCTGTAAAATATAAAATAAGCGGGAAAAAAGAATTCTCATTAAACGAGTGTTGGATCTGACCTTGTAAATTGACGTGAGGGACAGACTCTTGATTAACTTTTTGAATACCGATATCGTCATTACTCCATCCGGCGAGTGCTGAGCTTGGGCTGAGAAGGAAAAGAGAGCTGGTTAATAAATAAAACCAGATTTTAGCCATAAGATGAAATCTAGATTATTTGCCGAATCCTTTGATAAAGATGTTGTAATCTGCGAGGTTTACTTTACCATCTTTATTGAGATCTGCAGGTGTAAATCCAGGTGCCCCGGTCTTGCCAAAAGAAGATGTCAGAATCTGGTAGTCATGGAGGTTGACCTTGCCGTCTTTGTTGAGATCTGAAGGCTTGGTGGTTGGGTTGGTAGGGGTCGGAGAAGGAGATTGTGAGATGCTGGCGTTTGAATCTTTGCAGGCATCAAAAGTTGAGTAGCAAATGCCAGTAGTAATCCCTTTAAGATAAAGATTGAGGTTTTGAGTACAGGTGTTGCCGGTAACGCAATTGACCTGACTGGAATTGTAGGTATCACTTGTAGCCACGCATAGCTTGTTGTTTTTGTTGTAGTAGTACATTTGTTTGCAGGTTGTGGAGGGTGGCTGGGAGGGGATAACTTCTGACGAGATCGTGCCTGAATATGCGGCTAGGTAATCTGCCCTTAGCTTTGCCCTTCGAGTGGCTAGAGCTGGCGTGTACATACTATTCCAGGTAAGGATGCTAGAGAGATTGTTGGCTGACGACAGAATCATCATATTATGCTGGTATTCCCAGCTAGTCATTTTGGAAACGTGTGGTCGGGCAGCTTCGATTTGGGCTCGTACCCTAGCAAAGGGGGCAGGGATCACTTTGGGTGGATTTTTGGCGTTGTCTGGTTTCCAGGTAGTATCCTGAGTAGCTTTTTGAAATAATTCGATATTGGCCCAAACTTCAACATTTTTACTCGGGAAAGATTTTTTGGCGTCTGCAAGGGCACGATAATGATCGCCGGATGCCTTTGCTGTTTTGGTAAATCCGGTTCCCATACTATCTTGAGGAGCAATGATATTTACGTCGGTTTTAGCAATAATATTTTTGAAAGCTTGAAGAGATTGTTCGTAAGGCAATTTATTTATCAAAAAAGTTTAATTAAA
>DALYDJ010000089.1:0-3267 GCA_031973275.1 Candidatus Woesebacteria bacterium | reverse complement strand
GATTGTTGGTCCCTCTGGATCAGGCAAATCTACTCTGATGCACATCATGGGCTTACTAGACAAACAAACAACAGGGTCAGTGACCCTCGCAGGTCACGACGTTTCCGATTTAAGTGAGGTAGATCTAGCCAAAATGCGTAACCAGTATATTGGATTCATTTTCCAGCAATTCAATCTTTTGTCCCGTACGAGCGCACTCGAAAATGTTTTGCTTCCTACTGTCTACAACGAGGATCAAACCGACCGTAGTGTCCAAGCCAAGCAGATCTTAACTGAGCTTGGACTAGGTGATCGCCTCAAAAACTACCCCAACCAGCTGTCCGGTGGCCAACAGCAACGCGTAGCCATTGCTAGAGCGCTCATCAATGACCCGGCCGTCATTTTTGCCGACGAACCAACCGGCAATTTAGATAGTAAAAGTGGTCACGAAGTAGTCGAGATTTTAAAAAAACTAAACGTCGAGGGCCGTACAATCGTCATTGTGACACATGATCTCGAACTAGCCAAAATGGCACACCGCACCATCAAAATCTTCGATGGAGAAATTGTCTCTGATACCAAAAAATAATTAATTTGAGAATTTATGATTGGAAAATTATGAAAATCAGCACCCTCGCTCGCTCAGCTTTGATCTCGATATCCCGTAACAAACTGCGATCATTCTTGACTACTTTGGGGGTTGTGATTGGTGTTTTGTCGGTCATCTTGCTCACAAGTATTGGTAATGGCTTGACCGTTTTTGTCGAAAAACAGTTTGAGACTTTGGGATCCAATTTGTTAATTGTTTCGCCAGGAGAAATCGTGAGCGAAGAAGGGGGCTTCAATCAAGAAGCTGCCGCCCTCTCGATGGCTACCTCCAAATTGTCGCTTAGCGATGTCTCCTCACTAGAAAGGGTAGGCTATCCTCTGGGGGAGGTCTCTCCGGTGATCGAAGGCAGTATTGATGTCCGCACCGATCAGGGCAAGCGCAAGGGGTTTTCGGTGGCCACCACGCCAGAATACTCAACTCTCCGCAGTACCAAAACTACCAAAGGTAGATTCTGGAGCGAATCCGATGTCAGCAGTAGCCGCAAAGTCGCTGTCATCGGGAGCAAGATTGCCGACAAACTCTTTGCCGGGGAGAACCCAGTGGGTCAAACAGTCACACTCAACCGGGTCAAGTTTGAAGTCGTCGGTGTAGCCGAATCCAAAAGCAGTGGTAGTTTTGGAGGTCCAGATATCGATAGCTCAGTCTATATCCCGATCACAACCGCTAGGAGTGCGTTAGGTCAAGAAAAAATATCCTATATCTTAGTCCAAGCGGCAGACAAAAAGGAAATCGCAAGGTCGATTACTCGGATCAAAGAAGTGATGGGTCGTCGCCTAGATGCAGAAGATTTTTCGGTCATTGATCAAGCCGAGATTCTCAAGACTATCCAAACTATTTTGGGGACCCTGACCATCGGACTAGCTGGGATTGCCGCCATCTCCCTCGTCGTTGGCGGGATTGGGATTATGAATATTATGTTGGTTGCCGTGTCAGAAAGAACCCGTGAGATCGGTCTGCGCAAGGCTCTTGGGGCGACGCCAAACAATATTCTGATTCAGTTTTTGATCGAATCGGCCATTCTCTCAACGCTCGGTGGTTTGATCGGCATCCTACTTGGAGTACTAGGTGCACTTGCCATTCGCGCCTTTTTCCCCGCGACTCCTGCCCTCAACTCGATCCTCTTGGCATTTGGAGTTTCCCTTGCTACTGGCTTAGTTTTTGGAGTTTACCCGGCCCGCAAAGCCGCCGAGCTCTCACCAATCGAAGCCCTCCGTTACGAGTGACCCTAATTCAAAACCTTGCATCACTATCGGCATGTGTTTAGAACTTTTGCAACCTGATATGATTACCTCATGAAGCGATTAATCGGACTCGTACTCTTGGCTGGTCTAATCTATGGTGGTTACCTTTACTACCTGCAGAACCGCAATTTGCCTCTCAACTCACTACCCACAGAGTCTAGTAGTAAGCTCTCGATGAGTCAGGGTAGTGACAAGCTCAGCGACCTCGCCTCTGTACTAGGTGATAGCATTGCCAATACTTTTGAAAACGGCAAAGATCTCCTCAGTGACGCCACGAGCGGTAAATCCGAACCTATCATCAACGAGCTCATCACCAAAACTACCGACACACTCAAAGATCTCCCTCGCAAAGAAGCCGAAAAAATTAAATACGAATTCTGTCGTGGCGTAGTCGAAGAATACGAAAACAAATCTACTAATAATTAATTTTAAAATTTATGATTGGAGAATTATGACTAGACGTTTAGGTGGTCACGTGAGCAACGCCGGGGGATTAAACAACGCCATAACCAATACGACCTCCATCGGTGGCAATGCCATGCAGATTTTTGCTGGGAGCCCTAGGATGTGGGCCCGTTCCCTCTATCCCCAGAAAATCGCCGATGATTTTAGAAAATTAGTCATAGAAAAAGATTTAAATCCAGTCTATATTCACGCTCTCTACTTGACCAACCTGGCTTCCGACAACCCCGAAATGCTTGCCAAATCTATCCAAGCACTCACTATCGACATGAAGAACTCAGCTGCCATTGGTGGGGCAGGCGTGGTCCTCCACATTGGTTCGCATCAGGGTCGGGGTTGGGAACACGACAAGGACCAGGTCATCTCCGCGATTAAGGAGGTTCTAGACAATACTCCCCCAGAATCTGTTTTGTTACTCGAGAACTCCGCCGGCCAACAAGGCAAAATTGGCTCACTACCCGAACTAGCATCTATCCTCTCACATCTAGAATCTAGCAGACTAAAAGTCTGCTTAGACACCGCCCACGCTTTTGAAGCTGGGTACAACTTCACCACGAAAGAGGGAATCGAGATGTGGATCAAAGAAATCGAAAATACGATTTCCTTAGACAAAATCGAGCTTTTCCACTTAAACGACAGCAAGACGCCACTCGGCAGTGGCCGTGACAACCACCAGAATATTGGCGATGGCTTTATCGGCAGCGAGGGGCTCAAAAATCTGGTTAATCACCCAAAATTTGCTCACTTGCCCCTCATCCTGGAAGTACCCGGCCTCGAAGGCCTCGGTCCCGACAAAGCTAATATCGATCGAGTGAAATCTCTCCTATCTTGAGTATAGGGTACAATATCTCCATGTCAGATTTACGTAGTCGTCTGGGCGACTTAAAAACCAAACTCCGCCTGGACGAAATCCAGATCGAAAAACAATCTTTACTCAAAGAAATGGAGGAGGGCGACTTTTGGGGGGCCGCGGAC
>DALYDJ010000088.1:1692-3321 GCA_031973275.1 Candidatus Woesebacteria bacterium | reverse complement strand
GAGCTTTTCGTCCTCGCCGATTTCGCCTTTGAATACTTCATAGGATTCGAGTGTCGGGGTCTCGATCGGCTCATAGCCCCAGGCCTGGGCTGTTTTGACCATGATGTCCTTGACCCATTGCCGCTTGTATACCTCGGCAGGGAGGAAATCTCTAAAACCTTTGAGTGTTTGTAGGTTTTGTTTTTGCATATGGTTGATTATACCTTTATTTGGCGAATTTTTTGATAATGTTTTTAACATTTGAATAAGTTGCTTCGAGATCCTTGAGCTCGACATATTCATCAACTGCGTGGGCACAGGAGAGTGAACTGGCTCCAATTGCACAGCAGGGGATGCTGTCCCAGCACTTGTAAAGCATTTGGGTATCAACATAGCCACGGAAGGGTTCATAGTTAAGTGGTATCCCTAGAATGGACTCTAATAATTTTGGATCTGTGAACCAGGCTCCTAAATTGTGGCGAGTAGTCCATGACTCGATTGTGACCTCCAGATCTTTGGCAAGAGAAATCACGAGTTGCTCAACAGTCTTGGCTTCGAGAGAAGGAACGGCTGGGCGAATATCTAGGACTAGCTCGGCAATATCGGCGATATTATTGCCTTCTTGCCCAACTTTACCCTCGCCTAGATCTAGGCCCCCGTTTAGGTAGGCGAGATTGCAAGTTGAGGGTCCCTGGACGGGATCCGAAAAATCTGACTCTAGCTTTAGAATTAATTGATTGACCAGCTTGGTGCCCAGAAGGATTGCGTTTTTACCTAGGCTCGGTCTACCGGCGTGGCCAGATTTACCTCTAACCTTGAATCTTACTTCGATGAGGCCGCGGCAAGCATAACCAATGGTATCGGCGTAGCCGTCGAGTGAGACCACCAGCTTGGGTTTGATTTTGTTTTTGTATTCCTCGACAAATTTGAGCATGCCGGCAAAGTCATATTCTTCGTCGATATAGCAGAACACCATGAGGCCCTTGGTATTTCTATTGTCTGATACGGCGGTGAGCATGGCTGAGAGCGACCCCTTCATGTCAGTTGTGCCACGACCATATAGTCGATCACCTTTAATGGTGGGAGTAAAAGGATCCGTGGCCCAGTTGCCTCCGGCTTCGACCGTGTCGATGTGGCCGTTTAAGAGGAGGGTGGTGGGGGAGTCATCATAGGCGATCACGTTGAATCGCCCATCTTTGACTGGCTGTTTGATGATGGTTAGATCCGTGTTAGCTTTTAACCAGTCGTAGATGAATTCTCCGACTTTTATTTCATCGCAACCCGTACCAACCCAAGAGGGGATGGCGACGAGTTGTTTAGATAATTCGAGTGTTTTAGACATAAGTTACCTCATTACATTAACTGGTTCGACGTAGTTCCAGAACTCTATTGTTTCACATACATCATCACTCCTATCTAATGTATTATTGCCATCACACATTTCTCTCGTAATTTGCGTCCAACATGCCATGTCGAGTTGTACCTCAGGATCACATTGTCGTGTGATTGGTGGAGCAACAAGTCGGTCCCTCTTGATTCTAGATAAATTATTTTCAGAATCAAAGAGAGTATCGAGTCCATATATGAATAAACCCGTAACGGCGATAGCTACTGCAAGTCCTACTGGGCCGATAGGTTCGGACATTGTTT
>DALYDJ010000088.1:0-1682 GCA_031973275.1 Candidatus Woesebacteria bacterium | reverse complement strand
ACATGCGTGTAATTTCTTTTTTCATATATTTCCTTTAATAAATACAAAAAACCCGCTGGTGAGCGGGGTATGGGAAGAAACTAATTATTTCTTTTTTATCCGAAGAGGACCCCCGCCACGATGGTATGTGCGGCATGGTGTAGGGTTATAGTGTTCTTAATTTGTTTCATGTTCGCATGTTACCATGGTGATATGGACAATGTCAAGGGGTTAACTCTAAAAATGATCAATATCAGGGAAGAGCGACTTCTGGTGGGGAGACAATCTTTAGTTTGCGCTCGACTTTGACTAGTCTTTTTTGAGTAATCTGTCGATTTTGATGTCGTGTGGCTCGAGCTGTTTTTTGACTTCAGCATGAATGACCTCTTGGACAATCCGCTTAATTGTTTGTTCGTCGTGATAGTTCAGCATGTCTTTAGTTAAACATTTTTGCTTTGTGAATGCAAACGTGAAAGGGCGGTTCTGTAGCCACCTTTGCCGTGGTTGAGCCAGAGGGCGACACGGGTCACGGTGGTGGTTGAGACGCCTACTTGCTGTGCAATTTCGAGATAGGGCATCTTTTTCTCTAGGAGGAGCACAATTTGCCAGCGCTGAGAAACATCTTTGAGCTCTTTGAATGTGAGAAGATCACGAAGGAAATCGGCGAGTTCGGCTGGCGACTGGAGTGTAGAGATGGCACTAAGGAGGTTTTGCATGTGCTGATCCGGATACTGAGTGGACATACAAATATTATAGACTATTGAGCAAGTGCTGCAGTCTGGACGCGCATTAAAACGGTGGCGGTAAGCTTGGTATCGCTGTCTACGAGGGCAGTATAGATAATCTTGTCGCCAACCGCTAAATCGGTGGGTTCGATGGTAGCGACGGTTGATTTGTAAATTGTTTTGGCGGTAGTTGTCAGGACTTGCTCAGTGTCATCTTTAGTGAGAGTCAGTGATGATTTGGTGATTTTGGAAATAGTCCCGAGTCCGGTGTTTTTGGTGGGTGGCTTGATTGGATCGACACTGACGATCAACCGCTTACCGAGAAGGATGTCGGTTTCCTGGGGGTAGCCAATCGCGATAATATAGTCGTCGATCCGGATATTTTCGGCTTTGATGGTGGCGTTGCCTGGAGTACGGAGGATGTTAGTCTGCCCATCCAGCTTGACGTCTTTTTTGCCATCTTTGTCTTCGATAATGAGGGTGTCTTTGATGACGTCTTTGACAATCCCGATATAGGCTCTGGCCGTCCCGATAGAAGGAGGGGCTTCTCCTGCGAGGGAGTCTTGGAGGCGTTTTTTGAGATTTTCCGTAATCTCGCCCAAGTCGGCCTCAGTGCTGGTCGGAGTCGCGGAGGGGCTAGAGGTAGCGGCCCTAGCAGTCTTGTGCAAGGATAGCGAGGTGAGGGTCAAAGTTAGCGCGATAAGGGGGATAATTATGGTTTTTTTCTGCATATTATTTTTGAAGATTAAACTCTATCACAACTGTGCGGTAGTGTACACTGCGTTTAAAGTTTTCTCGATTTTGTTGCCGTTGCTTTGGTAAATAGTGAGCTTGATAGTGTTGGCGCCTTTGACGAGGGCTACCTCCTGACTAAAGCTACCCAAGTCGCTCGGGACTATGAGGTATTCGCCTTTTTCTGCCAAGATGGCGATGTAGGTAGAGGGGAGAGTTTTGCCAGTTAGGGTTAGTTTAGCTTCT
>DALYDJ010000087.1:0-3352 GCA_031973275.1 Candidatus Woesebacteria bacterium | reverse complement strand
AAGATGGCAAATCCATGGGGAGACCGGTCGATATCCTCGAGCTAACCGACAAATCGGTCTTGATCTCAGACGATTTTGCCGGTGCCATCTACCGCTTGACCAAAACAAAGTGATTACACGACAGGAGCAAATAATCGATGGCCAACAAAAAATTTCACCTTTCAAATATTTCACACACCATCAAATACCTGGTGGCGTCTCCCATAGCCTTTATACTTTTTCACTGCAATCATTTGCTCAGGTTCCTCGCCGACAGCTTTGTCTCAGAACAGCTCGATCGACTCAGTCTGCGCTACTCTAGCTGGTACAACCTCCATCTGATCAAAGAGGTTATCAACTTGACGGGTCATGGCAAATATCACACTCACTCCGTCGATGTCGTGAGCCAAGCTACCCAAACCAATCTTGTTATTGTCCAGCTCAACTATCATGGCTTTACCTACGTCGAGCTCAAGCTATATCTACTCAAGCGACTTAGGATCATCGGAGGGATCGATCACGATAGTATCCAAATCACTCCAGGTCACAAAGGTCAGGCCAAAATAATATTTACCCTTGGTCCAAATTATGACCAATAAAAAAGTCCTCCAGGCCTTGATTAGAGGTCGCGTTCGCCACGACAATGCCATGCTTGCATTCGAGTCTGCCTGGGCCAAACTCAAGCCGACGGACTACAAGCTCAGATCAAAGATTATCCGGGCAGCCCTCGACATGGTCAAAATCGACCAGGATCTCAAGGTATGGGAAAGTAAAGTTAAGTAAACTCATACCAACACACTCTATGTGCATGTACCTATCTATCCCATAAAGTTATCATATATAAGTGCAGACTATTGAAAGCGCAGTATCAGTGCAAACGGCCATAGAAATCATTCCGGAAAATATCGTCAGGAGTGGGGTAGTTCATCTACAGAAAAAATCGCTTGCTATTCCAAATCCAGTAATCGTTTCGATAATGCTTGGTGGTGCAAGAATCGCTCTAGACTTGCACAAACCGGCTAGTGGAATTGTAGTGCCGCTCACAGAAATGGAAATGAAGCATAAGGATATACATGGCGTATGGCAAAAAACTCCTCGACTGGTATCTCTCCCCGATATTAGTATGCTAATTGATTTTCAAAAACAAATAGTTAGGGATATTATATTTGCAGAGGCCGTTGTAGAAGGTGAAGATACAGTAATTGAGTCACAAAAAGCAGTTGCCGAACAATTTAGAGAATATAATCAAAATTCTCACTCGCGATATCCAACTCCTAATTTCCACACCATAGCTTTAGTTAGTAAAATAAATGGAGATCCAACAATCGATGATTTTCACTATGCGTTTGAAGTATCAAAGCTTATCTATATTGCCGGTTATGGATGCGACGACGGAGAGGAGGGCAGACTGCTAGATAATATCGTCGGTCGCTTGGCTGATGGGTTCAAATACATTCCTGGTGGTCCTCCGTACGGTCCTCCATACTACACCCAAAATTTCTAGCTGGTACAATATTCATATATGAGTAGTACCGTTACCTGTCCCTCTTGTGGCCATCAGTTTAGTCCAGACGATCTCTTGACCCACGAGATCGAGATCGAGTTGCGCGCCAAACTCGAAAAGGAGCTGTCAGCCAAAGCCAAGGAGGACGCGGGCAAAGAATTGGCCGACAAAGAAGCCCAAATCAAAGAACTCCAAAGTAAAGCCAAAGAATCCATGGAACTCGAGCTACGCTTACGCAAAGAGAAACGCGAGATCGAAGAAGCGAGAGAAAAGTTTGAGCTCGAAAAGCAGCGCCAGCTCGATGAGGAGCGGAGCAAAATCAAAGCCGACGCCGAAAAAGCCGTTTTAGAAAAAGAGAAATACAAAACGCTGGAAATGGAGAAAAAGCTCTCCGATATGCAAAAAGCGCTAGAAGACGCACAGCGCAAGGGTAGCCAGGCTAGTCAACAGCTCCAGGGCGAGGTACAGGAGCTGGATCTCGAGTCCACACTCCGCCGTCTCTACCCCTACGACGAAATAGGCGAGGTCAAAAAAGGCGAAAATGGTGCCGACATCCGCCAAATCGTCAAAACCGAAAAGGGGACTGTTTGTGGCAAAATCCTGTGGGAAAGTAAGCGCACGAAGGCTTGGTCCGATGCTTGGGTATCCAAGCTCAAAGAGGATCTCCGTCGCGACGGCGCACAGATTGCTGCCATCGTCACCCAGTCCATGCCGAGCGGTATCAGCGAGAATATCGGCAACGTCAATGGTATCTGGGTGTTGACCCCCGAGGCCATCGCACCTCTCTCCTCACTCTTACGCAAAAACTTGATCGATGTAGCTAGAGAGCGCGTAGTGGCCGCCCACAAGCAAACAACCGCCGAGTCACTCTACGACTACGTGACCAGCTCCACTTTTAACCAGAATGTCGAGCGGATCGTGGGCATTTATCTCGAAATGAAAGCGCAGATCGCCAAAGAGGAAGCTAGTAGCCAGCGCAGTTACAAACAGCGCAACATGCAAGTCGATATGTTGCTCTCTGGTATGACCGGCATCTACGGCGAGATGCAGGGCATCGCCGGCACCTCCCTCCAACCGATCGCCCTACTGGAAAATGAATCATGAAACACTTTAAACTTACTAATTTCTTTCGCTCGATAATTATCGTGCTAATAGGGTTAACAGTAGGCATCTTTTTATCAAAGTATTACCAAATCATTAAAGAGAATTTAGCTCCAACTAATCCCTCAAAAATACTAACTTTTAAAAGTAAGAGAGTGCCATTTAGTTTTATCTACCCCAATGATTTCCCGATAACTCCGTTATCAGATCAATTTGTTTATCAGTTCGATAATCGCATTGAATCAATCAATTTTGGGACATCAGACGGAGCACCCAATGCTGGAGGATCTGGGGAAGCTGTTTTGATAGTTGAACGTTTTCCAATTCAAGACTCAAAAGAACCAGAAGAATTAATTTTACAACCAATTAAAGAGCAGATAGCTAACATGAATAAAGATTATCCTAAAATGAAACTTCAAATGCCAACGTTGGAAAAGACATATATAGGTAACTCAGAAGCTTTTCACTTGATATATGGTGACAAAAACTTAACAAATACTTTCAATAAACAAGAAGATAAGTATTTTGTTGTGAGAAAGGGTCTCTTGTATACCATTATTATCACTCCTCATAACCAAGACAAATCAATTCAAATGCAGAAAATATTAAAAACGTTCAATTTCGAGTATTGATCTATGAAGATCGCAGTCATCATTCTCCACTACGGAAAAGTAGAGACCACTAAAACTTGTCTCAAAGAGCTAAAAAGTAAAGTTAGTGATCACCAGGTCATTCTCATCAACAACACACAGGACGATATCGCCGAAC
>DALYDJ010000086.1:0-3695 GCA_031973275.1 Candidatus Woesebacteria bacterium | reverse complement strand
GCTCTGAGAATTTTTCACCAGAAAAATATCGAGGACCAAGTCCTCTCCTCGGCACAAAACAAGATAGCGTCCTTATATGGATAAGGTGAACGATTAAACCTCTTAGTACTTATAAATTTATTTGAGCAAAAGAAAATAGTAAAATAGTAGACAATGTAGATACTCAAAGCTTTATTTTGATTAAAGGACTCGGATAGATTGCAGTTACTAAAAATATGAAAATATACTTTAAACATCATGATATGACGATTTTGAGAATAATTTTAGAGATGTTGGCATTTATCCCTGTGTTTTTTATCCTCCTAGGATTATATTTCGAACCCCTACCTCTAGGTTTAGATTTTATGTCAGGCATGACCATTCTTTCATTTATATATATTTTATTCTTTATTACGTCTTGGGTAATACGATTTAGACATAAAGCAAAGAATATGATACTTAAAAATATATATTTTGATAAAGCTATCTTAAACATAACGACTACCATTTCAGCTATTTTTACTGCACTCCTGATTTGGGGACTATTCGATATGTACACTGAAAAACCACCTCAGCAATTTCCACTTAACGATCCAACGGCGACATACACAGTCGTAAAATATGAGAATGGATACGGAATCAACTACAA
Source organism: Candidatus Woesebacteria bacterium (assembly GCA_031973275.1). GTDB lineage: Bacteria > Patescibacteriota > Microgenomatia > UBA1400 > UBA12108 > CAJAUT01. The sequence continues at coordinate 3,067 of DALYDJ010000086.1, read as the reverse complement.
CACTGATAAGCAAACAGAGGCAAATTTAACAAAGAACTGCACTTGGATACAACGAAAACTTGAGTGTAGCGATGAATATATCCAAGATTCTGCGGCAATAGTAGGCTTTAGTCCGACCAACTTAGATAAGTTTGTAGGTAAAGAAGTAATTGTGGATGGTTCTTTTGGAAATAGTGATAATAACCAGATGGTTTTGTTTAACATAAGCTCAATTTATGAAAAATAGTACTTCCAAACGCTCAAAAACTATACATAAGCTAAATTCTTGGTTGATAGGAATAGTAATCGCTACTATCTTGTTCATTTTGTATACACTAATGACCGTTTATAACTTAGTCTTTAAAGACACTGGTGAGAGCTATAGCCTGACACAATCGTATAAAAATTATTATGGTATAGAGGATTGGAATTTGAGTAAGCATGCTCTTGTTGATATAGATGGTGATGCAAAAAAGGACATGATTACGTTTACAAACTGTGCTTTTTTAACAAAAACAAATGAATTGGAAATTCCAGAAGAAATGAGGTGTATTGAACCAGGGATGTCGCCAATAGGGTTTCCCAATGGTGATAAAAATGTTGGCCAACTCCTTGTTTCAAAAAATCAATTTAAGTACATCTTATTAAGAAAATCGTACTTAACTCAAGGTATTGATAATATATGGAAATTCCATGATTCGAATGGATTCCAAGTCAGAACCTTTGAGCTAGGAAGTGAAGGTCTGTTTCATGAGACTACGCCTACTCTTTCAGATAGAATAGATGCGATATATTATCAGTCTACCCACTTCGGGGTGATGGTAATTGTCATAGCCATGAGCGTATTATTTCACTAAGATCCTTTTCTTGATTTTCATTCATCAGGTGCTTTGGCACCTGAGAAATGCCTCCAGACGCGAAGCAGTCTGGGAGACGCTCCTCGGCACAAGCAATTTACAGCGTGATAGGCAGTGAAGATACTGGCACTTCGGCGGTTTTGATCTTGTTCATAAAGAACTTGGTGTGTTTGATCCAGCCGTCGGTTGAGACAGTATTGTAGGTACGAGCAATAGATTCGATGCTAGAGATATTGTATTTTTTGGCTAAACCTGAGGCGACCCCTTCGATAGATGCCTCGAGGGACTCAAAACAGAGTTTGTTATTGCCGTATATGCCCCAACCGTAAGGGTTGTTGCACTGGTAAGGCATGCGTTTGGCAAAACTAGATTCTGTCCCGGCAATGGCTGCCATCAGTGTCCAGTCGAGACCATACTTTTCGGCGGTTTTGATAAGTACATCTTCTAGGCCTACCATGGGCGATTTGTATTTGGTTAAAACTACACGCATTTGCGCGGCCCGGTGGTCGTGATCAATCGCGTGGACTGGAGTGGCTCCAGATGTGAGTAATAAAATGATACTGGCAATCCAGAGGAGAGTTTTCTTCATAGTCTGCGGATGTTACCACATACTATGGGTTTGCCAAGACAAAATTGGAAAACCTTGCTTACCGTTTTTGTTGAAGACGGAGTTACCTCTGGTGAGGTACTCCTGGATCTCCCCCGCCTATGCGGGGTCCGATATCCTTCACAAAAAGATAAGCAAAATTTTCCAGATATAGGTTAAGTTGTTTAGGGGAAATTACCAATTGCCAGTCTGGAGTTCTTCGAGGAATTGGTTGACGCCATTGGCCCAGGCACCGCCTGGAGAGGTGGCGTTGTATTTAGTCATGATTTCCTCTGGAGTCTTGAGGCCGTAGGCGACATATTTCTCGGCTAAACCAGAGACAAAAGTATTAATACCTTCATTCCAACTGTCAAAACAGAGAGTCCCAGCAGAATGGATACCCCATCCCCAGGCATTGTGGCAATTGGGAGGCATGATTTTGCCTAGATTGGATTCTTGCTGAGCAATGGCGATGACCAGATATGGGTCGAGGTTGAAACGATCGGCAGTTTTGACGATATAATCGCCCATCCCAGACATGGGAGAGTTGTAGTGCGCTAAATATTTGTTGATAATGAGAGGCCTGGCATCCTCTTTGGCGAGAGCAGTTTTGATCTCGATGGCCATTTTGGGGAGGGCTGCAAAAGTAATTGGCTGTGATTTGAAATTGACTATCTCCTGGCGGATCAATCCGGGGATGCCTTTGGTATGACTAAGTCGAGTATAGAGACTGAGTGAAAAAATTAAGGTAATAAAAGTAAGTGGGACCCACAAAATTACCTTTAAGAAGGACTGCATGACTCTAGCATAACACTAATCTTTGTTCCACACCAACCATTTCTCTTCTACTTCTTTTTCGAGATTGATTTTGTGGTGTTTGGCCAAGAGGAGAACGTGACAAAAAACGTCGGCCATTTCTTTGTGAAAATCTTCGGTTATCTGGTCTTTGGTTTTGTCTTTTTGGCGACCTCGTCCCGTCATCATGAGATAGCTCTGGATTAGCTCGCCCATTTCCTCCTGGAGCTTGAGGATGTACCAATTGGAGTCACGGCGGATCCCAAATTTTTTGGAGTAGGCGTCGGATACTTTTTTCACTAGTCGAGTAACTTTGTTGACGTTCATGAGGTAATTATATCATCAGGTAAAGAGTTGGTCATAATAATTTTAGTATACTGAGTAAGTGAAGATAGCTGTCATATATAGCGAGCCATCATATAGGCAAGTACAGGCCGGTTTTGCGGCGACCGACAATGACTCGGCTGTGATCGCTGAAAAAGTCGCTCAAGCATTGCACGCAAGGGGGTTTGATGCCACGAAATATGGGATAAGGGAAGATGGGATTGCCAAGATAGGAGAGATTGAGGCCGATTGTATCTTCAACCTGATAGAGTGGTGTGGACTAGATATAGAGCTGGCGCATGAATCATTTGGATTGATGAGAGCTCTGAATATCCCCGTCACAGGGTCGAGCGAAAAACTGTTTGCGCTGACTGGAGATAAAATCCGAACCAAGCGCGAGCTAGATAGAATCGGAGTGAGGACAGCGACGAGTATGGTGTTTGAAACCGGTGAGGAGACGATCCCCGCGACTCTCCCCTACCCGATGATTGTAAAACCATCACTCGAGCACTGCAGTATGGGGCTC
>DALYDJ010000085.1:995-3699 GCA_031973275.1 Candidatus Woesebacteria bacterium | reverse complement strand
AAAAACCATTTCGCACTGTTTTAAGAGAAATTTTAGTCATGGGAATATCCTACACGAAAACCCCTTCTACTGGAATACGGAAAAACTGGATCACTAGAGTACTTTCGTTTTAGGCGGCAAATGGAATCAGAGCCAAAAGACGTGCTCGCTTTACGGCAATGCGTAGTGCACGCTGTCCTTTAGCATCTAGCCCAGTGCGAGCTCTTGGGAGGATTCTCCCCTGCTCAGTCACAAAGCGAAGAAGGGTTGCAGCGTCTTTGTAGTCAAAGACTATTGGAGCGTCTCCCTTGCTCATAATTGGTTTTTCTGGTCTTGGTTTGCGTTGCATATCTTTTATTCCTTTTATTTGTAAATTGTAAATTACAAATTGTAAATTATATTTTTAGAACGGTATATCTTCTACGTTCACACTGTCGTCCACTGGCTCTTCAACCTTGGGAGCCTTTTTAGCTGGCTTTTCTGCCTTTGCTTCTGGCTGGACCGATTCAGCAGGTGCGTTACTACTTTCTTCGGATACTCCAACAAAGTCGTCTTCCGTGGCACCACCCATGGGAGCACCATCGCGGTTACGAGTGTCGAGGATCATCATATTCTCGGCAACGATCTCGGTAATCTCACGTTGCTGACCATCTTGACCAGTGAACTTACGGGTCTGGAGGCGACCTTCAATAAAGATCTTGCGACCTTTAAATAGAAGCTGACCACAGATCTCGGCTAATTTACTCCAGGCTACAATCCGGTGGAATTGGGTCTCTTCTTGGCGATCAGAGCCATCGCCCGAGCTCCAACTACGATTGGTGGCGAGACCAAAAGTAGCCACGGCTGTACCTGAGGGAGTATATCTAACTTCGACGTCGCGTGTTAAGTTTCCAATAAGCATTACTTTATTCAGAGACCTTGCAGACATATCATTCCCTCCGTTTCCTATATTACTATATTACTATTCCTGATATTACTATACCCTCACGAACATGTATCTAAGTATAGATTCGTCCATCCTAAGCATTTTATCAAGTACTGGCTGTTGTGCAGGCTCTAAAGTCAAAACAAAGTGTTCGTAGTTGGCAATCGCTTGTTTCTTGATCAAGTAAGCTAGGTGTTTTGCACCCCAACTCTCTTGTTTGTTTACTTCACCCTTGGTTTTTTTGGCAAAATCAGTAACTAGTTTGACGATACGGGCAATTTCTTTGCCTTCTTTGTCTTCTGGGAGCACGATGGTTAGTTCATATGTATTCATAGGGGGGATTATAGCAAGACCTGGTCAGACGTGCAATCGTCAAAACTATTTACCTATCATGAATTCGACGATGTCCCCTTCTTGCATTACATAGGTCTTACCCTCTGTCCTCATCTTCCCCTTTTCCGCTGCCCCTTTCCATCCATTTAACTCAATAAAATCTTGGTAATGACATACCTTGGCCGAGATAAAGTGTTTGATAAAGTCAGTGTGGATCACCCCCGCTGCCTCCGGCGCCAGACACCCTACAGGAATAGTCCACGCCCTCACCTCGAGCTCCCCCGCTGTCAGGAACGATTGTAGTCCCAGTCGTTTGTAGGCGGCAGCAATCAGACTCTCTAGTCCAGTGCGTTCAATCCCAGCCGATTTTAGGTATTCAAGCCGTTCATCGCCCTCAAATCCCGCTAGCTCTTCCTCTAGCTTGGCGCATATCGCTACGCAATCTGATTCCTGGATCTCAATCTTCTTGGCACGTAGTCGCTCCACAAAATCAGCGATAATTGTCCCAGACTTCGCCATCCCCGCCTCGTCCGTATTTAGGCAGAACATTTGGGGTTTAGCGGTTAGGAGGAACAGTTCTTTGGCAGCTTCCATCTCCTCGTCCAGGAGATCTACACTCCTAGCCGAGACGCCAGCTTCTAGAGCACTCCTGAGCTTTAGCACCGCCGACCACCTGATCGCATCTACTTTCTCTACTTTGCCGTGGGGCTCTTTTTGTTTTTCCAAAGTACTAAGGTCAGCTAGTTGCAACTCTGTCTCGATCGTCAAATAATCCTCGACGCTGTCCCCACTCCCTGTCTGGATCACGTTCGAGTCAGCAAAAGCTCTCACCACATGGAGGATCACACTAGCCTCGCGGATATGCGAGAGGAATTTATTGCCCAGTCCCTCCCCTTGCGACGCCCCCTTTACCAGTCCCGCAATGTCCAAGAAGGTCACGGTGGCCGGTACCAATTTGGTTGTGTTCACAATGGGGGCTAGTTTAGCCAATCGATCGTCAGGTACGGGTACTATTCCCACGTTCGGCTCAATGGTAGCGAATGGATAATTGGCCGCAAATGCCTGCTGTTTGGAGAGCAATGCATTAAATAGCGTGCTCTTGCCTACATTTGGTAACCCAACAATTCCGACAGATAAACTCATATCCAGATTGTATCATCGCAACTACTTTGGATATACCCTTTTGATTCCTCTTCCCCCTGCTGCAATCAACATTTCCTCGAGTAATGAGACAGTAGCTTCAATCCCAATCTCAGTTCTGCGATACCCTGCATCAATAATTTTCCTATAGTCAGGCATCTCTTCGAAGAACTGCAAACTACAACCTCCTTCTTGCCAAGCACCTATCATTGCTACAGTTGCCAAACCAGAAATGTCTGCCTCCCTATGGCTCAAATCAGACACAACTAACCGCATATCTCTCGATCGCGGTACGACAAAAATTAAGTCATCGCCACTAAATCTTGC
>DALYDJ010000085.1:0-985 GCA_031973275.1 Candidatus Woesebacteria bacterium | reverse complement strand
TTATAATAATTTAATTTCCAATCAAAGACAATGGGTCAGACCAGTACATAGTAAGCAAAAAGAACAAAAATTAGATCTCCCCCACTTTATCCCCGTAATCCTCGCGCCAAAAATCCATTTTAGCCTCTGGCATCAGGAATACTTTATCTGGCTTGAGCTCTTTAATAAATTCCTCCGTATGGGACACGATTATCATGGTCCCTTTATACGACTTGAGAGCATCCAGGATCACCCGCTGGCTCATTACGTCTAGATAGGTAGTCGGCTCATCCAGGATCAGCAGATTAGCGTCAGTCGAGCACAGCATGGCGATCGATAGGCGCGTCTTCTCCCCACCCGACAATGTCCCAACTTTTTGGTGCACTTTGTTTGATGGAAAGTTAAATTTCCCCAAGAATGGGCGGCAGAACGACTCCATCCTACGGCATTTCTCCTCAAACAGTCGCAGGACCGACATCTCCATATCAAAATTTTCGAATTCCTGGGAGTAGTAACCCAATTTATTCATGGGGTTCCACTCGACCACCCCGCTATCTGGCTTTAGCTGACCAATCAACAGTTTGATCAGCGTCGATTTCCCTACCCCGTTTGGCCCTAGCATGGCAATCTTTTCTCCCCGGCGAATAGAAAAATTGAGGTTTTTGATCACTTGGAGATCGTCGTACGCTTTGGAGATAGACCTGGCAGTAATCAAAATATCCCCGCTCCGTGCCGGCTCCGGCAACTGGATCTTGATACTCCTAACCTCTGGTGGCAACTCTGGTAACACTTCTTTCAAGCGCGCGATTCTGCGCTGCATCACAATCCGGGCCTCCACTCCGATCACCTTGATCGCGTGCTCGAGCTTGTTAATCACTTTTTGCTGACCCACCACCTCTTTCTTAAACCTGATCTCGGCCTCTTTTTGCAAGCGGATATACTGCGAATAGTTCCCCTTGTATTCCTCAATAATATGTTTATGTTTATTGACGTACATCACCCGGTC
>DALYDJ010000084.1:834-3746 GCA_031973275.1 Candidatus Woesebacteria bacterium | reverse complement strand
AGCGGAGAAGTTTAGCTATCGTAGTGATTTTTTGACAAATATGCCAGACAAAATGAAGTCGTTTGCGATGGAGTGGCAAGAGGTGGCGGCCGGTTCTTTTGAGTAAGAATTTAACAAACGTAGTTCATTTATAGTGCCCGCGTGCTCATGATCAGAAAAGCAATGATCAGGATAATCACAAAAACAGAGCCGATGCTGACGCCGATCCAGCCGTGATCATCGTAGTTCATGAGTTTGTTGACCCCGTCACCAATCAAGGTCAAGCCAAAGAGAGAGGGGAGGATAAAGAGGACGAGGAGGAAAGTGGTGTCTGTAGTGTAGTTCATGTTGTTTTGTTTAGATAATATTTAGTGCCTTTGGTGGAGCCTTTTTTGACAAGCAAATTCTTGCCTACGAGATCGCGCAGATCGCGCAGAATCGTGTCTTCGGAGACGTCGCTCAAGAGCTCGCGCACATTACCCATGCTGATCTCGCCGTAGCGCTCGATATACTCGACTAGCTTGATCTGACGGGACGAGAGAGTGATCTGGACGCCACCCATGGTACTTTTGAGGTGTAGGTCGAGCGAAAGCTTTTGAACCATGGATTTGATCCGGCTAAATTCGATGGCGATGCCGAGCGTGAAGTATTCGAGCCAGGTAGTGAGGACGCCAGTGTTTGAAACCGATTGGAGCGCTGAGTAGTACTCGTCGGGGTGAAGATCGTAATACTCCTCGAGCGCGAAGAACTTTTTCACTTCGTAACCCTCGAGGAAGAGGAGGAGGAGCGCCATAGCCCTGGCAGTCCGACCATTGCCGTCGGTAAAAGGATGGATCCTGACTAGCTCATAGTGGAGGATACCGGCACGAAGGAGCGGGTGAACAGATTTACCCTCATCTGAACTGAGCCAGGCAAAGAGATCGTCTAGATACATGGGCACTTCGGTGGGCGAGGGAGGGCGAAAAGTAATTTCCTTGGTTTGAGTATTGCGGATGACAACCTTGACGGTCCGGTATTGGCCAGATTCGTTTGCGGGGAGAATGTTGGCGACTGTTAAACGGTGGATCTCGGCGAGGATGTGTTGATTGAGGGTGATATAGGCCTGGGGATCAGAGCTCTTGGTTGCGGGGGCGAGAGAGTCTAGATAGTCCATGACAGCGCGGTAGTTGATGACCTCTTGGATGTCGCGATCCCGCGCCACGGGCGTGGAAGGAATTGGGTTAGAGGAATTAGGAATTGGGGTAGTAGTAGGGTCGAGAATCTCCTCGACTTCGTTGAGATTTAGATCGTTACCTTCTAGGTGAGTGCCATGATGGATGATTTTGTTGAGAGCCTCGATTCGAAACCGTTTTTCCCAGGCAGGGACGAGTGGTGCAGAAGTGATGACCTCCCGAGCGGAGTCGATTGCGCCCACGTTTTTGAGAATAGGGTTGGTGATTGAGTATTTGGGTGAGTAGGGCATAGGGTAATTAACGCACTAAATGCGGGAATTGTAAAGATTAAAAGCTTGTTGGACGCAAATTTTGATCTCCGGTACATGCTGCTTGCGCGCCTGTAATGTCGACAAAATTTCATCCACCAACCTTAGCAGGTTCATTTTCTAGTTGTAGGCTATAATCAAAGCATGTTATTTAGTAAGTTGGCAGAGTATTTTGGCAGGATAGAGAGTACTCCGTCGCGCAACGAGAAAACAGTGATTTTGGCAGAAATATTGCGCGGAGCAATGATAGAAGAAGTGGATAAATTGGTGTATTTGGCACTAGGTTCGTTGCGCCCAGCGTTTGACAGATTAGAGTTTAATATGGCCGAGAAAATGATTTTGAGGGCACTAGGTGCTACGAATGAGGAGTACCAAAAGGTGGGAGATTTGGGTGAGTTGGTCGTAAAAATCTTAAATCCTAAATTCTCAAATTCTCAAATGACGGTTTGTGAAGTGTATGGGGAACTAGAGAAGATCGCGAGAGAAAGTGGGAATGGGAGTCAGGATCGCAAAGTGATGCGGTTAGCCAAACTGATCAGGGAGTCTGATCCACAAAGTGCAAAATATATCGTGCGAATGGTCGCTGGCAAGCTACGGCTCGGATTTAGCGATAAAACAGTAATTGATGCACTAAGCTATCTGGAAGCTGGAACCAAGGAATTTAGTGACCGACTAGAAAATGCCTACCAAATAAGACCTGATGTCGGGGTGATAGCCCAAATGGTAAAGGAAAAGGGGATCGTAGCGACGACTGATGAGATGAAGATAATGATGGGGACACCGATAGTACCAGCACTCGCCCAGCGACTCAAGACAGCCAAGGAGATGATCGAGAAAATGGGGCGAGTTTATGTCGAGAAAAAATGGGATGGGACGAGAGTGCAGATACATTTTGCGCGTAGCGAGAAGGCGGGAAATAGTAAACAGGAATTGGGGAACGGCCAAAGTAGTATGTTTGAGGAAGAAAAACCTAGATTTTGGGTGAGGAGCTTTACCCGCAATCTGGATGAGTCGTCGGATCAGTTCCCAGAACTAGGACAGATTGATGAGCAAATCTTGGCGGATGAAGTGATACTAGACTCAGAAGCCGTGGGGTATGATCCCAAAACTGGGGCAAACGTGCCATTCCAGCTCACGATTACACGCAAAAGGAAGCACGGGGTGGTCGAGGCTCAAAAAGATGTCCCACTGCGGTTTAACGTGTTTGACATTATGTATTTAAATGGGCAAAGCTTGATCCATTTGCCGCTCAAAGAAAGACGGGCAATTTTGGAAAAAACCATAAAACCTGGTGTGGTGTTGGCGGTTGATCCCTATTTAGAAACCGAGGATCCAGGTGAGTTGCGCGAGTACCATAGGGCACAGCTCAAAGCTGGTTATGAGGGTGCACTAGTTAAGCAAGTGGATGGGACATATATGCCAGGGCGCACTGGGTTTAACTGGGTCAAATTTA
>DALYDJ010000084.1:0-824 GCA_031973275.1 Candidatus Woesebacteria bacterium | reverse complement strand
CGAGCCAAGCTGTCCGATACGATTGACGTGGTAATCATGGGCTATTATCTAGGGAAGGGGAAGCGGAGCGAGTTTACCCTGGGAGCATTCCTTGTAGGAATTAGGAAACAGGAATCAGGAAATAGCGAGATAGTGACAGTAGCTAAAGTGGGAACAGGGATCACTGATCTAGTTTTTGGTGAACTGGGAGAGAGGTTAAAGTCAATAAAGATCCTAAATCCTAAGCTCCAAACCCGAAACAAATCTACAATTTTAAACTTTAATGATCAAACAATGGTGGTGCCAGAGACGCTCACCCCAGACGTGTGGGTGGAACCAAAGGTGGTCGTGGAGGTGGCGGCAGATGAGATCACGGTGTCGCCTACTCACACGGCAGGGTATGCACTGCGATTCCCGCGGTTAGTCAAGTTTAGAGACGATAAAAACGTAGAGAATATTACGACTTTGGACGAAATCGTAGCCATGGGTAGTATATAGTGATTCTATGCAGAGATTTTATTTGAATGGGATGCTTAGGTCGCTCGTTTTTGCGTTGGTTTCGATCTTTACGCCGGTGTATTTGTACAAAATAGGCCTGAGCGAGTGGGGGAGTCAGCAGGACGGATTGTTGCTGGTGTGCGGATATTATATTTTGACCAGGGCAACAACCCTATTGTTTGTCGTGCCAATCTCGTGGGTGATAGAGAAAATTGGGTTTCGACATAGCATGGCTATGTCACTTTTGATTTTGATTGGGAGTTTTGTGGCTCTGCTGATGGCAGAGAACAACCCATGGCTTATCGCTGTGGCCGCCGTAGCAGGAGGACTGAATATCCCCTTTTACT
>DALYDJ010000083.1:0-3764 GCA_031973275.1 Candidatus Woesebacteria bacterium | reverse complement strand
ACTGATTAAGCTTTGAAATGATCGGCCATACCCACGAATTGTTGCCCTCGTAACCGAGCGCCCAAAGGGCAATCCCACCCAAATTGGCAGAGCGGACAAACTCGAGCTTGAGCCGGAGGGAAGTTGCGTTCTCGAAGTAGATTTGAGTCGTTTGACTACTAGCTGTGCTAACCCCGTAAGGAGTGAGGGTGTTGCGGTCCCAGAGCAACTCGAGCGTTTTGTCGTCGATCATAGCTTGGATCCTCTCTAATGAAGCAGTCGAACCCTTGCTTGTAGCTGGTGAATATTTAGTAGCGTCGACGGTGTCCCACTCATAGCCATAAAAGGGGATGCCTAGGATGATTTTGCGACTGTCGACAATCGTCGTAAACTCGGCAATATTTTTGATAATGTCGTGTTCAAAATTATCTCCAGAACCACGGAGGGGGGAGTTGGGGCCGGATGAAGTGCTATTTGGCATAGTGTAGTCGTATGTCATCACCACAAAATAATCTGTAAAGGGAGCTAGTGCACGCAGATCCCAGAGCCTTGGTTTGATGGCAGCAGAGGCATAGGTAGAAATGGTCAAGATGGGGGTAGGGTTAGGGGAACTAACGGTTTGGAGCTTTTGATGGAGTTCTTGAATGAATAACGTAAAATTGCTCTGAGTAGTAGGTGAAATGTCTCCGAGCGGTTCGTAGTCGATATTGATCCCGTTGGCCTTCGTGGCTTTGACAACATCGAGGATGGTGCTGATAGTTTGTCCCCGGCGAGTGGGTGATGAGAGTGAGCCAGTCAAGGCAGACTGACTCTCTGGCATAAAGGTAATGATAAGGGGTTTGTGTGCATAATCGATTGTGCCAGCTAGTAGCCGGAGATAATTGGTATATCCAGGATCTTGCTCAGAGCGCTTGACGTGGGTGTAGAGAGAGCCGTCGTCGTTTAAGTGGAGGTTAAAGTAAGCAAAATGAGTAATACTTTTGAGTGATTCGGGAGTAATTTTTTTGAGATTCCAGTACGGTGCAAAACCAAGTACGAGATAAGAAGGGGAAGGTGGATCTTTCAGACTACTTCGAGAGTGTAGGCATTGCTCAGGAGCTTCTGCGCTTGGTGTACAGAGCGGACTGATTAAATCAGTCTTGGGGGCGAAAAATGTCGCGTAAATGGCCATGATGACTAGAGAGGTGCCCAGGAGATAAAACAAACGTCTCATTGTAGTTCAGTTGAGATAGTAATGGCTGGTTCTTGATATCCCTCGGGATATGGTTCGCAGTCGATACAGTAATCTTTGACAAATGGATCGGAGGCGACCGTTTGTGTTCGTGGCTCGACATCGGCAAACTCGCTTTCGTTATTTGGTGGATGATGGGTAGTTTTATTGACGAAAAGCTCGCGCTTGGTGATCGTATTTTCGGTTGGTATCGTGCCTTCCAAGAAATATTCATAGCGAGTTTCGCAGGGTGTATCAGCTGAGGGGAGGGTGCCAGAATTGCTACATACACTCGCTCCTTCGATGCTTTCTGGTTTTTCTAAACCAGGAGTCTTGACGTCACGCAGAGCGTATTTCATGATTTTTTGCCAGATAGGAGACGCTCCGGTAACACCTGAAGCAACGTAACTCATGGGAGAGTTGTCATTGTTGCCGACCCAGGTGGCAACTAGCAGGTTGGGAGTGTAGCCGATCGTCCAGTTGTCGCGGAGATTGTTGGTGGTACCGGTTTTGACCGAGACAGTTTTACCTGGTACGTTGAGGACTGAGTTGGTGCCAAAGGCGGCTGAGCGTGCATTGTTGTCTGAGAGAATATGGGAAATAAGGAAGGAAGTTTCCTCCGAAAGAACTTTTTCACCAGTTCTTAAACCATCCGCTGGATCGTAAGATTCTAGGACATTACCCATGTTGTCCTCGACTTTGAGGATAGCATGGAGAGGGACCTTGACCCCCCCGTTGGCAAAAACGCCAAAAGCAGTGGCCATATCCGTCATCATCACTTCGCCCCCGCCGAGCGTGAGGGAGAGGCCGTACTGACTAGGGTCACGCCAAGTAGTAATACCCATTTTGCGCGCAAAGCTAATGAAGCCGTCAATCGTATTGAGAGCCAGGACTTTGACGGCGGCAATGTTGAGCGAGTTGCCCAGAGCAAAGCGGATTTGAGTTAATCCCCTGAAAGTGTTGTCGTAGTTTTTGGGACAGTAGTCTGGCTGACCAACCAAGTCAAAACAAATGGGAGTGTCTAAGAGCATGGTAGATGGAGTAATAATTTTTGTTTCGATACCGAGGGCATAGTTGAGTGGTTTGATAGATGAGCCTGGTTGACGCTCCCTGGTTGTGACGTTGACTTTGCCATCGATATCTTGGGAGAAATAATCTTTGGAACCGATCATAGAGAGAATTTCGCCACTACTTGGGTTGGTGATGAGCGCTGCTCCGTTGCTGATTTTGAGTTTTTTGAGAGTAACCAGTTCAGCTGAAAGGGTGGCTTGTGCGACGTTTTGAAGATCAAGGTCAAGGGTGGTTGTGACGCGGAGTCCACCTTGCTCGACTTTGTTGATACCATATTTTTCTTCGAGTAGCTGCCTGACATACATGACAAAGTGTGGGGCGCTAATGTCAGTCCCAGAATCGGCAAAATGGAGCTCTTCGTTTTTGGTAGTAGTGGCTTGCTCGTTGCTCAAGTATTTGTCTTCGACCATGCGGCCGAGTACTAGGGCTTGGCGGGATTTGGCGGCATCTGGATTGCCGAGGGGAGAGTAGCGGGATGGAGCCTGGGGGAGTCCGACAAGCAGAGTGGCTTCTCCTAGTGACAAATCTTTGGCGTTTTTGTCGAAGAAACGATGAGAAGCTGCCTCGATACCGTAGGCAGTTCCACCATAAGGGATATGATTGAGATACATCTCGAGAATTTGGTTTTTGCTATATAGTACTTCGGTGGCGATTGTCAAAATGGCTTCTTTGATTTTGCGAGTAATGGTTCGTTCGGGTGTGAGCAAGGCGACCTTGACCAATTGTTGAGTGATGGTGGAGCCACCTTCGAGCCGCTGACCGGTAATAGTTTTCCAGGCTGCTCTCAGAAGTCCACCAGTATCAAAGCCATGATGAGTGTAGAAGTTTTTGTCTTCGATTGCGATTGTGGCTTCTACTAGGTATTTGGGGAGGTCATCTAGCTTGATAGGTGTGCGATTTTGGTCGTCATAGATTTCATAAAGTAGTTTGCCTTGGCGATCGAGAATCTTGGTAGAGATGGGGTATGAGCTAGGCTTGTTGAGAGTAGTGGGTGAGGGGAGATCCTTGAGAAAAAGGAATAAGGAGTAGAGTAGGGCAAGGATTGAGATGATGATCAAGACAATGGTTCTCTTGGTGTACTCGGGAGGGAGGCCTTTTTTTTCGAGCTTGTTCTTGAGGATTGTGAGGAAAGAATTGGTAGACATAGCATGATTATACCCGACTGAGGTTTGCGTGTTATACTCGCTTTTACCTATGTCGAACGATTTGGTCGTGGTCAAGACAAAATATCGCAACATTTCTATTTCGGGATTACCGGGTGCTGGTTCGACTACGCTAGGCAAACATTTGGCAAAACACCTCAACTTTAAGTATTATTCAGGCGGCGATTTCATGCGCAAGTATGCGATCGAGAAGGGGTATTTTGATCCAAAAGAAACAGTTCACCATTCTGCCAGCGTTTACCCAGATGACTTTGATCGTCAAGTAGACTACTCGGTGAGGGAACAGATGACCAACCAGGTGGGTTGTGTCTATGAATCTTGGCTATCGGGATTCTTGGCTC
>DALYDJ010000082.1:2608-3889 GCA_031973275.1 Candidatus Woesebacteria bacterium | reverse complement strand
TGATTCGGGCTAGTCCGATCAATATATGCACCGATCCATGTCGCAAACAAAGCATAAGGGATAGTAGTAAGTAGGGTGAGGGTAGAAAGTGTTGTAGCTCTATTGGTAGACGATATTTCTCGATTTATCAGGACAGATCTACTATTACTAAAAGTGGTTGATGATGCGATTCGCAAAATAATTAGACCGACCCCGATCACTACACCCGCATATTTCGCTAGCAAAAAGCTCACAACCAATGCAAGAGCAGACCACCATACCAGTCCCATCTCTCCAACCACCTTTCTCATCCTAGGATAAAAGTGAGAGGCTAGGGCAGAAATAATATACCCAACTCCAAATACCCATCCTACTGTTTGGGCGCTAAGTCCGTATTCTCTTGCCTGCGAGATCCCGAGTATATCCGCCGCAGTATAATAACCTAGTCCGATCACAACAAAAACAATCGTTAGATAGCTCATTTTTGAGTTTGCAAACAACTCACTAAACCCAGCAAAATTTTTCTTCCACAAGTCTGATATTTTATATTTTATTGAATCGATCTTGGGCTCGACCAACATCAAAGCTAATATAGTAGCCAATCCCGTCACGATCGCTTGTGCAAAGTAAGGATACTTGGGATTAAGCATATATAGATAGCCTCCCACCACCGAGCTCACAAATAGACCCAGCCAAGTAACTGACTCCATCCGACTAGTCCAAATATCAAACTTATCTTCCTCTCCGCTCACTTTCAAGGTGTCATACAAAAGTGCTTCCATGCTACCAGAGTACAATGCATTTACTAGACAGTTAATGACTGTGATCACAAGAAAAGCCCAGTAACTACTCGCCATAGCTGTAGCAATCATAGCCAGACAAAATAGCGCATAAGATAGTGCAATAGCCCACTTTCTCCCCACCAAATCGGCAAATACTCCAGTCGGGATCTCCATCAGGATCGACATCACAGCACCCACCCCCATAATACTGGCGATCTGCTGGAAGTTGAGATGTTGCAGCATGAAAAACATCCACGTCGCAGTAGGGAAAAACAGCATACTGATAAACGAGAGTGGAACTGCCAACTTCAAATTATTTTGCATATCTAGGCAATTTTAATATGTTTTTAACAAGTGGGACTATGGTTATCGCCGATATCACTCCCAATAAACTAAACATAGTTCTAGCTCCCCCAAAATTCGCCATGATAGGACCCGACATATAAGTTGCAATCACCGAGATGAGTCCAATAGCCATCGACAGGGTTGATATAGCGGTAGCCCTATACTTGGAGCCGTA
>DALYDJ010000082.1:1485-2598 GCA_031973275.1 Candidatus Woesebacteria bacterium | reverse complement strand
CCCCCGCCACAGTAGGTATTCCCCATGCGCCATTAAGAAACACTCCTGGAAGCATCGCAACTATCATAATTATCGGGAAAAAGATAAAAGTGTTCCTATGATTAAAAATTTTCTCATTCTTTATGAGTCTCATTAGCACGACAATATTAAAAAGCCTTAGTCCCGCGGCTATATATCCGCGAGTCTGGTCACCAAACCCCAAATCAATTAGTAGATACGAATTAAAGAAAGTCTGACACACCCAGGTAATACTCCCCACGGCGATATAGTAGCTCGACAAGAGGAGTGTTTCTTGGTTCTTTTTGATCTCATGTACGCCAAGCTTGATTTGTTTAAAATAATTTTTCAAAGAAAACTTTTCCGTGTCGATCGATGGCTCCACAAAATACCAAGCAAAGCACATTCCTAGTAAGGCACTCGCCGCGCTCGCAATAAATGGAATCAAGTGACCATATGAATACATAAGTCCTCCAAGTCCAGTCGACATCATCAGCGCTATTTGGTACCAGAAACCGTTTTTTGTCATCACTTTCCCAAAATCAGCCTCTTTTCCGTCTTGCTTCAAAGAATCATAAAGCAACGCTTCTTGAGCCCCTGAAAAGAGGGCAGATCCAATTCCAATCAAAGTTTCGATAAACAAAAAGTGAACAAAGGTGCTGGCGAAAGGAACGATCAACATCCCGATCGCAGTCAGTAGGTATGAAAGTAGCACGCTCCATCTTTTCCCAACCATGTCAGCAAAAGCCCCAGTCGGCAGCTCCATGATGAGCTGAACAAAGTACCCCCATCCCGCAATAAAAGCTACTTGCGACGTAGAAACATAGCCTCGGTAATAAACAATCCAAATCGGGATAATAAACCATAGTGCCTGGCAAAATTGTGCGAGGATAAAGAGGGTTGAATTGCGACTAGAAATTGACTTCCACATAAGAGAGTATTGTATCCTATGCTATACTACTGTCAAAAGTGACGATCAGGGTCGTCATAATTAAACAATAGGGGAGGGAGTATGGATTTTGCCAAGCGTGCAACCGACGTATTAGTCAATTTTGGCCTGAGTGATAACGAGGCCAAGGTTTATCAATCCGCGCTACAACTCGGTGAAACTTCGCC
>DALYDJ010000082.1:0-1475 GCA_031973275.1 Candidatus Woesebacteria bacterium | reverse complement strand
TTCCTCATATCTTTGACGAGACTATACTCCCCTGCTATACTAAGTGTCAAAAGTGACGATCACTGTCGTCACAAATAGACACTAGGGGAGGGAATATGGATTTTGCCAAGCGCGCTACCGACATATAATCAATTTTGGTTTAAGTGACAACGAAGCTAATGTTTATCAATCTGCACTACAACTAGGCGAAACTTCGCCATTTGCGATTGCCAAATCAACCGGCATCGCCAGGACCACGGTCTACGTCGTACTCACCGACCTGGCTCTCAAAGGGTTGGTTGAAATGGAGAGCTCGACTGGGTTGATGAAACAGGCTACCAAAGTGCGAGCCAAAAACCCCAGCGCTCTGAGAGACATCATTCACTCCAAGCAAAAAGCTCTCACCGCCCAGGAAGTAGACGTTGTAGAGATTTTACCCTTTCTCAAAAAAGAATATTTAAAAGATTCAACCAACGCCGACTTCCAGTTTTTCCCTGGTATCGACGGCGCTAATCACGTCATGTTTGACTATGACGGAGTCGATATAGACACCTACGTTTTTGATTACCAAACCCCCATGGATACAACTGGCATCAACACAATGAATGAAGGAGTTGATCTAGGGATTAAAAAATGGGAAAAGGGGAATGCGACTGAGTACAACCTTACTCCACTGAACAACTGGACCAAGCACGTTCTCAGCTACCAGTCGGAGCGCAACCCTCACTACCTTGATCGCGTAGAGTTCCGCTACCTGCCCCACGAAATGCAGGCATTTAATGTCACTATTCGGCTCAAGGGTGACCGCGTCTGGATCTACTCAATCCAAAACAATGAGCCCTACGGGATCAAGATTCGAAGCTCCAATTTAGCAACTTCACTCATCACTCTCCACCAATCTCTCTGGAAGCTAGCCACCCCCATCACTAGAGATCTGATTTCTTCCTGGGGTCCGAACAGCTTTCTCCGCGCCGAAAAATCGAAATCAGTTAAAATAGGACAATGAGCGAAGAACAAGTTGATATCGTAGACGAGCAAGGCAATGTCATTTCTACCGTTCCCAAATCAATTGCTCATGAGCAGGGACTCCTCCACAAGACCGTCATCGCCGAGCTAGTGAATAGCCGTGGGGAGTATTGCTTTGTTAAACAATCGGAGAGTAAGCAGGACGCTGGCCAGTTTGTTTCCCCCGTTGGTGGACATGTCAGTGCCGGCGAAACTGATGAGGCGGCTCTAATCCGCGAGTGTATGGAGGAGTGTGGCATCACCCCTGCTAGATACGAGCTCGTCGGTTCCACCATCTACAATCGAGACGCGATCTCTAGGCACGAAAATCACTTCTTTGTTGTCTATATTATTCACACTGATCAAAATCCTATCCTCAATCACGAATCGGTCGAATATAAATGGTTCTCCGTCGCCGAAATAAAACAAATCGTGAAATCTAGCCCTCAAACATTTGGCACGGCCTGGCACCACGTGTTCAAAAATATTTT
>DALYDJ010000081.1:3036-3890 GCA_031973275.1 Candidatus Woesebacteria bacterium | reverse complement strand
GTGTCAGCAACTCTGGCTGGCAGGGTCTCTACGAGCGCGATGTCTCCCCCTGGGCTAGTGTCAATTATCCCCCCATCTCTCTCTATACATTTTGGGCCAGCGAGCAACTCTACCAGCAACTTCCACCATCACTCTCGACCATGCCCGTACATGCCGCGCTCTACAAATTGCCTAGTATCCTGGCCGACTGCCTAATCGCCCTCCTCATCTGGGTTTTCTCACCTGCTTCCAAAAAATGGCGTGTCATCATGATGGCTATTTTCCTCTTTAATCCCGCCCTGATCATTAACAGTGTCTTTTGGGGTCAAATCGAGAGTTTGTCTGCCTTATTTACTATCTTGACCGTACTGGCCTTAATTCACCGTCAAAGTGGTTGGGCTATACTCTCTGCGACACTTACTCTCCTGATCAAACAAAACTTTTTACCCCTAATCCCGCTCTTTTTTATTAGTATAGTTGTACTCAAATCTAGTTTACTCAAAACCATCTCTTCTCTTCTTGCTTCACTTGCTCTAGTTATCTTGGCTTATGCACGCTTTGTACCACCCGGTCAGTCACTCCTGCCGTACGCAATTAGTTCCTATGTCTCATCGATCGGTGGACAGATCCATCAGCACTTATCCTCAGTTAATGCACTAAATATCTGGTACGCCTTGGGGCTAAATCAAGTTTCTGATTCTCCGTATCGCACTTTCAGTCTCCTAGCCCTCATGGTTGGCGTCTATTTGGGCCTCAAGTGGTTATATCTCTTGCGCGCCAACCCATACTTGAGTTACTGGGTGGCTGTCTACCTCACCTCTATCTGGACTTTTGTCTTCAGCACTCGGATGCACGAGCGTCATAACTATATGGCG
>DALYDJ010000081.1:0-3026 GCA_031973275.1 Candidatus Woesebacteria bacterium | reverse complement strand
ATCCCCTATAGTCCTGCTCTGCGGTGGCTCTATATCGTCCTCTCGGTCATTAGTTTTTACAACACCTATGCCGTCTGGATGGAATATTTCGCGATGACGATGTCTGCTGGGTGGTTAGCCAGCATGTCTCTCATTTCCCTCGTTACCACTTTAACTGCTCTTTACTCTGCCTACCTGCCATCTCAATTTCTCCATCAAAATCGCGTAAAACCTCAGGTTGTGGATCGTGGCTAGTCGCAAGACTCGTTTATCTCGCGCTCGCCACATGGTGGCAAGCTCCGCCCGGGTTATGGTAGTACATAGTTCACAGTCACAGGCTGAAGATACTGGGATATTCTCCTCCAGGTGTTTAGCTTGCCTCGGATTGTAAAACTCGTAGAAACCCTCTTTCTGTACATTAATCCGTTGAATCGATTCATCGGTATAAACATACAGTCGTCCGTGGCGGGCGTCGCGGGTAGGGAGGACACAATCAAATAGCTGCCATCCACAGTTAACACACTTGACGATATCATCAGGCTTCCCGATGCCGAGACCATACAAGACTGTATCTTTTGGTAGGTTATCCGCCAGGAACTTGGCCATCTCCTCGTCGAACTTGCCGTCTTTCATGGGGAACCCGCCATAGCCGTATCCATCAAACCCGATCTCTATTAACTCTTTAATACACTTAAGTCGCAAATCCTCATATTCACCACCTTGCACCACCCCAATCAAATATGGACGTTGATTCGTTGGTATGTTTAAACGTTTACACTCGCTTTCATATGTTTCTTTGCACCGCCTAGCCCACAGAGTTGTGCGATTCACGGTGATCTCTGCTTCTTCATGACTGACCTTTAGCGGAGTAAAGTCATCAAGCACCACCATCAGATCGGTCCGCATGGTCATTTGATATTTGATCGAGTCCTCGGGGGTAAAGTGATGTGCGACTCCGTCTAGGGTGAATGTCACTCCCTCATCTGTCACGGTACTATTACCACCACCTTTCTTGGCAATCGACATAACCTGGAATCCGCCAGAGTCAGATATCATGGCGCCGTTCCAACCTAAATATTCGTGGATCCCACCCGCCGCCTCCGTTTTTTCTGTTCCCACGAGTCTCAGTAAGTGGAATGTATTCACGAGTATCCCCGGTAGCCCCACTTTCTTTACGTCATCAAAGCTAAGCTGACGCACCTCGCCACGAGTGGCATCGGGGAAGAATAGGGGGTAGGGTAGTGTCGTCCCATCTAGTTTTCTAAATGCGTCTTGCATAATTAATAGTAGTATACTTTAGAAAGTAGCAATCTAAGCAAAGGAGTCGTATGGCCAAATCCAATCAGAAATATATCGTAATCGCAGTTGGGCTCGCCCTGGCCGTCGTTGGGTATTACGGATACCGCTCGCTTATGGTCAAGCCAGACATCAACATTATTGGCTCGCCTAGCATGCCAACTGGCTGTTATTACAAAACCACTCAATGTCTTAAAAAGCCTTGCCGCCAAATTCGGGTTTGTCCCGATCCCTCGCCCGCCGTCCCACCAGCGTACAAATAAGCTTGGCCCATCTATTCCCAAACTCACTCGACTAGGGTACAATACCCCTTGCCTCATTTACTGAGAAATTATTTGTCGCTCAAATCTGAGAACCTGCCTGCGCAGGCAGGTTTGAGAATTTATGATTTAGGATTAAACCTATATGGCCACTGTCAAAACTCAAAACCGCGAACTCCCTATGGACAAGATCCGCAATATCGGCATTATCGCCCACATCGACGCCGGCAAAACTACCACCTCCGAACGTATTCTTTTCTACACTGGCAAATCGTACAAAATCGGTGACATCGACGACGGTAATACCCAGATGGACTGGATGGAGCAGGAAAAAGAACGTGGTATCACGATCGTCTCCGCCGCCACGACCACTTTCTGGACCCCCAAACTTCCCAAGTCCCTTTTCACTGACCAACACCGCATCAACCTGATCGACACTCCGGGTCACGTCGACTTCACCGCAGAAGTAGAGCGTTCACTCCGTGTCCTCGATGGTGGTGTGACAGTCTTAGACGCCGAAGAAGGGGTACAGTCGCAGTCCGAAACTGTCTGGCGCCAAGCTGACAAATACAAAGTTCCTCGTATCTGTTTCGTCAACAAAATGGACAAAATGGGTGCCGACTTCAAGCACACCCTCAAAGACGTCGAAGAAAAGCTAGGTGTCAAAACTGCCATTGTTACCTATCCAATCGGTGCCGAAAACTCCTTCAAGGGTGTCGTCATGCTCCTCGAAGAACAATCTGTGATCTGGCAGGGTGACGAGACCGGTGCGGCCTACGTTGTCGGTCCAATCCCAGAGGACATGGTTGAAGAAATTGCAGCGGAGCGCGCGCGTCTCATTGAGCAAATCTGTGAAACCGACGATGCCTTGCTTGAGAAATACCTAAATGGTGAAGTCCCCACTCTCATAGAGCTGAAAAAGGCTTTGCGCGCAGCCACTATTGCCTACAAACTAGTGCCCATGTACTGTGGTACCAGTCTCCGCAACAAGGGTGTCCAGCCTCTCCTCGATGGTGTCGTCGACTACTTACCATCACCTCTCGACGTTCCTCCAGCCGAAGGCAAGGTTCCAGGCACCGACGAGATTACGTCTCGCAAACCAGATATCAAAGAGCCTTTTGCCGGTCTTTCCTTCAAAATCCAAGCCGATCCTCATATTGGTAAGCTCACCTATCTCCGCGTCTATTCCGGCAAAATCGAGAGTGGTAGCTACATCTACAACGCCACTCGCGACAAAACCGAGCGGGTAGGGCGACTCGTGCTCATGCACGCCAACGACCGCGAAGAAGTTCCTTTCGCCGAAGCCGGTGAGATCGTGGGCGTCGTGGGTATGAAGGACACGCGCACTGGTGACACCCTCTGTGTACCAGAACACCCAATCATGCTCGAGGGCATCTCTTTTGCCGAGCCAGTTATTAGTCTCTCCATCGAGCCCAAAACCAAAGCCGACCAAGAGAAGATGGGCTTAGCCTTAGCTAGACTCGCCGAGGA
>DALYDJ010000080.1:0-3926 GCA_031973275.1 Candidatus Woesebacteria bacterium | reverse complement strand
CGAGCGGCGCAAACAAACTGAAACCAATCAGGAAATTGAAGATTTTGAGGAGGCGTACATTCTTTTGGTACATCAGGCGATTATACGCTTGATTAGAAGTGGTTCGATGGTTCGAACCATCGAACCGTTATTTGCGGGATAGATAAATTTCAAAAAATTTGAGGGCGGCGATAGTGAGACTGTCTTTGACTTCACCGCTCATGATCATTTGGTTGAGCTGTGCGTGTGTAACTCGCTTAATTTGCATACCCTGTTCGGAAGTTTCAAGCTTTTGCTCACCCTCTGACAAATCGGTGGCCAGAAAAAAGTGGATCACCTGAGTGTGATGGCCGGGGGCGAGATGAAACTCGCCAATTTTTTCTATTTTGCCCGCGAGCAATCCTGCCTCCTCTTCTAGTTCGGCTCTGGCCGTACTCTCCATATCGGTATGCTCGAAGTGGCCAGCTGGGAACTCCCAGGAGAAAAAATCGACGGGGTAGCGGTATTGTCCCACAAGCGTAAAACACTGACCGTCCCACGGAATAATACTGGCACCAGGGATTTTGTGTACGACACCAAAGGTAATTTGATCTCCATGATCGGTGATCACTTCGTCTTCAGTCACGGTCATAAACCGGCTTTGGTAGATTTGTTTGGAACTTAATTTTTGCCAACTCATATGTTGATTTTAACTGCTTTAATGGCGAGAAAGAGGGGGAACTCGGCGCGGGCGCGATTTTCGCCTTTGGCGGCTTTGCCCACACTGACTTTGTCAGAAGTCCATTCTTCGAGATCGGTGATGACCATCCCGGCTGATTTGAGTGCTTTGACGTAATATTCGAGCGGGGCATGATAGGTCCAGGTCATGGCCGAATCGGCGAGTCCGGGGTGAGCATTGATCGGGATCTCGAGGGGCGAGAGATATCGATTGACCCGGCGATATTCGAGCTTTTGGGCCTCGTCTTTGCCCCAACTACTCTGGCGAGGGATACGGAAACTGGGGTGATTAATGACCATGATAAAGTCTCCGCCTACTTTCAACCCTTGGCTAATATTTTGGATTGTACTAGCGCTATCCTTCATATTTTGCAGGGCTAGGAGACAGACGGCGTGGTCGTACGATTCTGCAGGAATGGGTAGACCTTTGGTGGCGTCGGCAACGTAGTAGACGTGTTTAGCGTTTTTCGTGAGTTTTTTTGCCTCGGCAATGAGTTCTTTGGAGATATCGACTCCAGTATAGTCCACGTTGTGAGCTAGAGTGCGAGCATAAACTCCCTGACCACAACCAACGTCGAGCACTGACTCCCCTGCTTTGGGATCGAGAAGAGTTTTGAGATGAGGCAAAATGACGTGCTCGTGAAAATAATGTCCACCCTCACCGACAATACCGGAGTACCATTTGGCAACGGGTGACCAGGAAGTGTTTTTGGATCTGGGATGGAGCATGGGGCTATTTTACACCACTACCCTCGTTATCCTTGGTTTTATCTTTGAATGAAATGATTTCTTTCCAGGGTTTTTTGCGATCGATAATCAATCTCCAGCCGAGTAGTTCGAGACCGATGGGGATGACCCATACTCCTGGTAAAACTGGGAGAATTAACCCCATAATCCCAAAAATAACCAGAAAGATACCGAGAGCTCGTTTGAGATTTTTCTTTACTTCTTGTTCCACAGAGATAGTTTACCACGGAATACTAGACATTTATTTGGGATGAGTATAGAATTCACGCTTGGCCTGAATCCCTCTCAGGGTCAACTGTTAGTCCGTGATATATTTGACCTTATAACCAGCGGTCAGGCTAGACGAAGTGTATAGAAGGGGTTAAAAAGCATCGTACATTTAGAGCGACTCTATGGGTCGCTCTTTTTGTAGCTAGGCGCGGTGTTCTTTGGCGCCGATCAGACCGCATTTTTTGTATTTGAGACCGGAGCCGCAGGGACAAGGGTCGTTGCGGCCTATGCGTTCTTTCCCGGCTTCGCTCTTCGAGCTATGCGGGGACACGGTTTTGTTTTGTTTTGGCTCGACACCCTGGATTTCGTCCTTACGCATGACCATGTTGGGTGTGGGTTGTGGCTGAGCCACGGGATTGAGGCGATAAATCTTTTTAACTACCTCGGATTCAACTGAGCCGATTAACCGTTCAAACATGCCATACGATTCTTTTTGATACTCTACCAGCGGGTCGCGCTGGGCGTAGCCTCGCAGACCAATACCATCGCGGAGAGATTCCATGTTGTCCAAGTGATCCATCCACTTTTCATCGAGTGTGGTCAAATAGATATATTTTTCGATTTCTCGGACAGTTGTCGAGCCGATCATCTTTTCCCGACTGTCGTAGGTATCTGCGGCAATGCTCTTGAGACTACTAATAATAGTATCTGCATTTTTGGTTTTGCTGAGCTCCTTGACCAACTGCTTTTGCGAGGTGTCGTCAAAGGGGATGATGGTAATAAATTCTTTGACTATGGCGTCGAGTTCTTTGGCGGTTAGACCTTCGGTGATACGCGAGTTAACTAACAGCTCGATTTCTTCATTGACTAAACCAGTGATGCGAGTGCGCAAATTGTCGGGAGAGGACTCGGCGTCGGTCAAGAGCTTGTTGCGCAGCTGATAGATGACCTGACGATGCTTGTTCATCACATCGTCGTAGTCCACGACGCGCTTACGCATATCAAAGTAAAAACCCTCAACTTTGACCTGGGCCGACTCCAAGGCTTTGCTGACCATAGAGTGCTCGATGGCCTCATCCTCGGGGATCTTGAGCATGGTCATGATACTGGCGATTTTGTCGCCGCCGAAGATGCGCATGAGATCGTCTTCGAGAGAGACGTAGAAGCGACTGGAGCCGGGATCACCCTGGCGCCCACTGCGCCCCCGGAGCTGATTGTCGATACGGCGACTATCGTGGCGCTCGGTACCGAT
The DNA here is from genome assembly GCA_031973275.1 of Candidatus Woesebacteria bacterium. Lineage (GTDB taxonomy): Bacteria > Patescibacteriota > Microgenomatia > UBA1400 > UBA12108 > CAJAUT01. Next base: position 1,021 of record DALYDJ010000080.1, on the reverse strand, counting down.
CACGTGGAGACCGCCGGCGGCGAGGACTTTTTCGTGTTCTTTAGCCCACTCCTTGGGATCTCGTTCCGCTTTGGCACCGCCCAGGACTATATCGACACCACGCCCGGCGATATTGGTGGCAACAGTGATCCCGCCGTATGATCCGGCGTTGGCAATGATTTTGGCTTCTTCGGTGTGATTTTTGGCGTTCAAGACATTGTGGGGCAGGTTTTTGCGTTTCAAGTATTTGGAGATAATCTGGTTGTTGTCGATGCTTTTGGTACCAATCAGAACCGGTTGTCCTTTTTTGTGCAACTCCTCGACCTCTTTGACAATGGCGGCGTATTTGGCACGGGTGGTTTTAAAAATAAAATCGGGATGGTCAATACGGGCCACACTGCGGTGGGTCGGGATGACAGAGACATCGAGATTGTAGATTTTTTTAAACTCCTCCCCTTCGGTACTAGCAGTACCGGTCATGCCTGATAAATGTTCGTACATGCGGAAGTAGTTTTGCAGGGAAATAGTAGCTAACGTCCGACTCTCCTGCTGGACATTGACCCCCTCCTTGGCTTCGATGGCTTGGTGTAATCCGTCGGAGAAACGACGCCCATACATCATCCGACCAGTATGCTCGTCGACAATGATGACCTCACCATCTTTGACGACATAGTCCCGATCACGCTCAAAAAGAGTCGCGGCTTTCAGGGCTTGCTCTACGTGGTGGACAGATTCGTATGATTCTTCGTAGAGATTTTTAACCCCTAAGCGCTGCTCGAGCCGACGGATGCCGTAATCTGTGAGGGTGGCAGTCCGCAATTTTTCATCGACGTCGTAATCGGTATCTTTGGTGAGAGTAGTGACCATCTTGGCAAACTCGACGTATTTAGAGGTCGGACTGGAGTCAGGAGCGGAGATAATGAGAGGAGTGCGGGCTTCGTCAATCAAGATGGAATCGACCTCGTCGACGATAGCGTAGTAATGACCGCGTTGCATCTTGTCGCTCAACCGGTGGACCATGTTGTCGCGCAGGTAGTCAAAG
>DALYDJ010000079.1:0-3973 GCA_031973275.1 Candidatus Woesebacteria bacterium | reverse complement strand
TAAACCAGGCGATATTTTAAAACCAGCCATGTACTATGCCAACGAAATCAAGGTAGCCAATCTGACCACTGACGAACGTGTACGTTTGTTCATCGGCAAAATTGCGCTCTCCGACCTCCCTAGTCATCCCGAGTACTATGGTATCTGGCCTAAAGAAAAGATTATTGAGTATTTCAAGCTAGCTAGCGATCGCCACTCTTTGTTATACGGGATCTCAAAGTGATCGTCTATCTGATATTGGGCAAATTTTTCTTGCCACAAGTTCCAGACTGTTAAGTACAAAAATCCACCTTTCTTCAAGTGCTTTTTAGCCTCCTTTAATACATATACTTGCTGGTCGTGATCAGGTATATGGTGGAGTACCGCCACACAAAAGATCGCATCAAACTTACTTAGTTTAATCCAGTGTTCAGGATCAATCGCGTTACCATAGCGAAAATCATGCCCCGGGTAGAGCGACTGGGCTTCGCTCAATAGAGTCCTCGAAAAGTCGGTCCCGACGTACTCCACCCCGTCCGGTAGTCCAGATACGAGCTTCCCGTTACCACACCCGATATCTAGCACACTTTGACCTGCCTGCAATTTTGCCAGGTATTTATCCGTCACTCTCCAGTTGCTACTCTTAGTCCCATACGTTTTCTGTCTGGTTCTGCTAAAATGAGTCCCAATCTCGTCATACATTTGTTGAACGGACTGTATTATGTCACGCATAAAAGATTTGCTCCTCGAGCACCACACTACACTGGATGCTCATACATTATATGCTTTCAAAAAAACTTGCGTAAATGCGATCGGCAAAGTCCCGCGTGACTCCGATATCTTGGCGGAGTACCGTGAGCTCATCAAAGAGGGTCAGATAGATCCCGATCCCTCCTTTCTCAAGCTTTTGACTACTCGATCGGTTCGTACTCTCTCTGGTGTGACCGCCATGGCTGTCATGACCAAACCATATGTTTGCCCAGGACTCTGTACTTTTTGTCCGCTCGAGCTAGGAATGCCCAAGAGCTATTTGAGCGACGAGCCAGCCGCCGCCCGCGCCAAAATGATGAACTTTGATCCTCGCCTTCAGATCGAGTCACGCCTCAATCAGTTGGTCGAGACCGGTCATGATACCGACAAAATCGAGCTCATTGTCATCGGGGGGACCTTTGGCAACTATCCCGAGGAATACAAAAAATCTTTCTTTAAAGACATGATCGACACGGTCAATGGCGAGGTCAGCGCAACTCTCGAGGAGGCTCAGGTCAAAAACGAAACAGCCGTCCGTCGCATAGTGGGTATCTCAGTCGAGACCAGACCGGACTGGATCGACGCAAAAGAAGTCAGACTTTTCCGGGAGCTTGGCGTCACCAAGGTTCAGGTCGGCGTCCAGGCCTTTGATGAGACCATTCTAAAGCGGATTAAACGCGGTCACTCGCTGGATACTGTCGGCGAGGCTACTAGGTTACTAAAAGATGCCGGGATCAAGGTCTGCTATCACTTTATGCCCAACTTGCCCGGGTCCAATCCTAAGCTAGATCTCCAAATGGCCCACATGATGTACGAAGATCCTCGGTTCAAGCCCGATTTTGTCAAAATTTATCCTGCTCAGGTCATACCCGGCACCGAAATGTTTCGGGAGTGGGAGCGGGGGGAATTTAAGCCTTATGATGACGAATTACTAAAAGAAGTGCTCAAAGATGTCAAAAAGATTACCCCACCTTTTGTGCGTATCGACCGTCTAGTCAGGGACATTAGTAAAAAATGGGTCGCTGCCGGGACCAAAGCTACCAACATGCGCCAATATATCCAGCTCGAGATGCAACAGGAGGGCTGGAGCTGCAAATGTATTCGCTGTCGAGAGGTCAAGGCTAGGAGCTACTCTGAGCTACCAGAGCTACTCGACCTACCGATCGAGACGCTCGGCGGCACTGAGCACTTGCTTACCTTTGAAAAAGATCGCAAATTGTTTTCCTTACTCCGTCTTCGTCTCCCTCACTCCTCGCATCAACCTCCTCTCTTCCCCGAGCTAGAGGTTGCCGCTATTGTGCGCGAGCTCCATACTTACGGCAAAACCGTCGTGCACGACGAAAAACAATCTACCAAAACCCAGCATCGCGGTTTGGGTAAACTCCTCATGGCCAAAGCAGAGGAGTTGGCGAGCGCAAACGGTTACCACAAAATCGCTGTAATCTCCTCGATTGGCACCCGCGACTACTACCGCAAGCTAGGTTACGAGCGCGAGGGCAGATATATGACCAAAGTGCTACACTAGTAGCAAAGGGGGTAGCTATGAAGTTTAGTTTGCGGTTACTGTATCTGTATTTATTTTCCTTCGTTGGTCTCTTGATCACAGTGATCGGTGGCATCCAGATCGTCGACCTCACTCTCAAGACTTATGTCTTCAAAGTCTCCAACTACTCCTATCCCGTCATGCCTATCAAAGACGAAAAGGGGGAGGTAACGATCACAGTCGAGCAACAGGAGAAACAGCAGCGTACTGATGCCGACAATGACCGCAAGCGCCAGTTGAGCAATAGTTTGGCAATGATCACAATTGGTGTGCCACTCTATCTCTACCACTGGAAAACCATCAAAAAAGAAAATAAATCGTAAAATTCACTTCCAGTAGTTCCAGTAAATGCAATCATTATTTTATTTCTTACGTCGTTCTCAGTCATTATTTCATTAACTCCATAAGTGATTCGATATCGCTAAGTTTTCGCGGATTGAAGGTGGTCATGTCGAGGTCTATGGTCGGGATACCAAGTCGTTTGAGTTTGCGCAAGAGAACTTCGAGATTAGTTTCGAGATTTTTAAGATATTTGCGACTATGATGAGTCTCGAATTTGCGACCTCTAGCCTCGATTCTTTCCATGCAGGTACGAATGTCACAGTGGCAGTAGATAATCAAATTAGGGTAGATGAGTTTTGAATTGACAGAATCTTTGGTCAATTTTTTAAACAATGACCATTCATCTCTTGTCATGGTGCCGGCTTTGCGGTGGTGCTTGGCATAAACTTCGATGCCCATCAGCAATCCTGAGTCGATGATTTTGATCTTTGATTTGTCCTTTTTGAACTCTGCAGTTAAATGGGTAGCTCGAGAGAGCGTGAATGACAGCTCAGTGGCAAGTGCCCAGCGAGCATGATTCTCTGCGTAGTGTGGCAAGAACGGGTTAAGAGTATATGGATCGGCATCTACTAGTACGCCGGATACTTTCTCAGCTAGTATTTTAGCCAGAGTAGTTTTGCCTGATCCGACATTGCCGATAATGGTGATGGTTTTAGTCATATTTGTTACATAATCTCTTGTGTTTCATAATCAACTCTTGGATTTCTGGTAGATTTTCGTGACCCGAATTTGTGTATATTTTTAGAAATATTTCTCCAAACCAAGTCCTCCATTCTGACTTAGCCATATGACTTAATTCAGATTCTGCGAAAATATCGGCCAACAAAGACACTTCTTTGGCGTGTCTTGATATGTGATCATTAATTCGTTCACTCTCCATACTTATTGGATGTCCAGCACTTTCTCTGATGCGACTGATATGTTGATCTGTAACTTGTAAATTGCCAGCTAGCCTGTCGAGAACTAGTGCTAACCTGGATTCTCGAGATTCTTTTTGCATAAACTCTGTAAGGAGTAGATTGGCTTCATCTGCCATTTTTGGGTTAGTAATCAACGGTAGTAAAAATAAGTGGAAAGCCCTAATTTCTGCTCGCTCCTTGTTTCCATTTAAGTGGTGGTTATGAGGATTCTTAGTAGCGTGATCGTGATCTTTTACAACTGTTTCAGACCAATCATGTAAGAGAATTTGGCCTACAAAACTTCGTAAATTTACTTCCTTAGTCAAACTAGGGCAAGCTACGAGACAATCTTCTGCTAATGTGAGGATTCCGTATTCTCCAGCCAGATGGCCTAAGACTGTTTCGTTAGGCTTAGCCTCTATTTGAGATTGCATTGAACCTGCCCGAACAACTTTATCTA
>DALYDJ010000078.1:0-4008 GCA_031973275.1 Candidatus Woesebacteria bacterium | reverse complement strand
GTATTTTTGGTGATGGTAGTTCGATCTCAAAATACTTTTATACTGTAAAGATCTTAAAAAATACGATAGTTAATGATGTAGAGCGCGGGAACAATGAATATGGTGGCTACGGTGAAAAAGCAAACTTTTTACTATTTGGTGATCAAAAAGTTATCGGCCCAGTATTGATTAGTCGAGATTTACATCGGATGTTATCGAATTAGACAGCCTAGTAAATTGATTTAGTATATCGAAGAAAAGTGGGATTTGCGTTTGGGCAATCGCCAAAGAGATATCCATGGGAAAATCTGCCATAAAAAATATCTCGTGTCTTTTGAACTGAGTCCCGAGCTCAGAAATATGTAAGCTTAAGTCATTGCTCATTTTGGCAAAAACATCAGATAGTTTTAGATTATGTTGAATAATTTCAACTATGTCGGACCTTGAGACCATAGGATCGTAAAGAACATAATTTATCTCAGGTAATATTGACTGAATTATAACGTGCATTAAGGCATGATTTTGGTGAGGAGCAAATAATACAATCGATTCATCTGAAATACCTTTTGCTAATCGGATTATAAACTCGACCATATAAGCTGCTGGGTACAAAAAACCCTCTGACGAACGTACTGGTACATCTATATCATCATTACTAAGGTACAGCGCTGAACTTGACTCATCTTTTACAAAATACCGATTTAAGGGGGAATCGCTTGTGATTATCCTGTTAAGCAACGACTCGGCTGAATGAGCAACAGATAATTGAGAAATGTGTCCACCTGTTTGATCAGAAAAACCTGGTGTTTGTAATGGCCTCATTAGTTTATCGATAATTTCTTTATTGTCGGCTTCAAAACTATTTGCTTTATTAGGGAAACTTACTAATTTTTTCAACTCTCTTTTGCTTTTTACAATTTCGTGGTAATTGTTACTATCCGGTTCAGTAGCTGTATGGCCACTTGCTACTATTTCATCTAATACCGAGCTTGTAGCATTCGGAAGTTCAATACTAACTTCTATTTGTTGATGGATTAAATCTGCGGCATCTTTCAATAAAGTTAGTGCAGTCATTGCATTTTCAATTTGATCTTTTTGGTTAATATCATATCCCAAAACCCCAATGTAAACTTTTGTTGAAGGTGCTATTTTTCGTGGTTTTCGATACCAGTCAGAGCTATACAATACAACTTCATTTAAAAATGAGGTTTTGACTTCAAAATTTAAGTATCCACTAATTTTTTCACATTTTATGTGCTGAAAATACTCTGTTTCGGATGTATCTGAAAGTTTTTTATCTAGTAATGCCGATATCTCGGTTGTTATATCTATGACATTTTTGTTAAGAAGCTGAGCAAGGTCAAAGCATGGTATTGCGTAGTCAATAAAAGAAAGTGAGCCGCCTTTTATCTCTCTTAACTCTTGGCGAACTACCCTTGGCTCCCAATCTACTTGATATAGTTTTCTTACCGCCGAACTTACGGCATATTGAATAATAAACTTTAAATGCAGAGGATTGGTGATTGGTATTTTATGATTCATATTGGATATTCAACTAAGGCACATAATACCATCCTAATGTGTTACCAAACAATTACAACCTGTGACAAATGCTCTATTGACATTTCGTGAGCAATGATGTAGAATATATCATTATGAAAGAAGCCCCCGAAATCCTCGATACCGATGAAGCCAACTCATTTGTCGTGTCTGAGGATAACAGAAGGTTTCCTAAAATTCGTAGACTAGGTCATACGGTTCACGAGGACTACAAAGATAGTGGTAATAAATTTCGGACCTGGGCCATTGGTTCCTTATTGGTAGGCTCCCAAGTCGCAGATCGTGCCAGAATTGTGATACTGACTGTCCCCCCAGCAGTGATTGAAACAATGGAAAGAACAAACAATAGCCTTATTGCTGGTGCAGTAGGTGCGGGCATGTTCGCTGTTTGGAGTATGTTGGTAGGCGAATCTACCCTGAAAGGTGTGGACGAGTTTCCTAAAACCGTAGGTGCAGTCAACGACGAATTGCCTGCAATGGTAAATTTCTTTGCAGATGCACTTCCGGGTATAGAAAAAGGTGGTCCAAAACCTATAGATAAAGACACTCCAAAAGGCTCTGTACTTTCACGAATTGGAATGAGAGCTAGAAGATCTACGGCGAGCATAAGCTTTGGGACTAGCCCATTTGTCGCCACAGCAAGAGCGACTGGTTACAACAGCAAGGAGACCCGCAAACTTTACGCCAATACCGGTGTTGACGGTGCCGCTCTCGTCTATGCACTCGGAACGGCTACAACAGAGAGTGTTAAACGCTTAGCGATCGAGGGGCACCTCCAATTGGCCCAGGATATTCAAAACGTACTCTCTGACAATAAAACCTGGTGGGCTGTTGCAGGTGCAACAGTTATGGCTGAAATGGCAAGCAATAAATACAAGGCTCGAAAAATGAAGTCAAACTCTCTAGATAATGAAGTGGTTGATAACCCCGAGTCAGACTATATTGAACCTGTTAACAACCCGATAGTTTCAAATGGAACCCCTTTAGATAGGCCAATAACTTAGAATTGAAATGCCAGCTCTCTCAAGCTGGCGTGGTCGGAGGTGGGTGTCCCAGCGTCCCGAGTCGCTGGTTTTTTTGACACCCTAAGACGATTTCTCGTCTCTCGGGAATTACATCAACTACTCGCGAGTTTGGCGGCCAACATCTGGCTCCGAAGCGCCCTTCGTGAGTACATCATCATTGCGACGAAGTACAGCACTACAACGAGAAGCATGCCTGCAGACCCGAGCGTGAACTCGGCTACTGACAGCTGCCCGTCATAACCAGTGGTCGAGGACTTGAACTGACCCACAAGGAGCCAGTACATCGTCCACTGGAATGGGATGGAGATCAGCCACAGAACTGCGAGATACAACGCCTCGGTTGCGGCGGCTTGCAAGTTCGTCATCCCAATTGAGCGCTGCAAGATGATGCTGCGCTTTGTCAGAACGAACCCCAGAGCCACGACACACATCACCACAGCGATGCTGTAGATTTGTGCGTTGGTTGCCAGCAAAAGCGGAAGTCCGCCGCCGTTGGCAACCCAGTAGTCGAGGTTGACCTGCTCGAACTCGTCCGCGGTATAGACCGCATACGAATCCGCATAGCTACCACCGACATGCGAACCCTTGATGAAGGCGCCACTCAGGAGCTCAGGGTTCATCCCGAGTCGCTGAAACTGAACCTCATCCAAGAAGATGGCTTCCTTCCCAAGAGACGAAGTCCCTGTTGTCAGACCGGTGACGATGAAGGCCTCTCCGTTCATCTCAAATCTGTCACCAATCGAAAGCCCGATACTGTCGTCAACGATGACACCAGCCTCACCCTCCGCAAGATCTGCTGGGACATCGAAGACGATGACTTGACGACTCGACCCGTTGAACTGGACTGAGCGGTAAGTCTTGGAAAATCCGATCGCGTCGTAACCATCAGATCGGAGCTGTGATACCACCTCACTCGGGACAAACGAATCGTCAACGAGATTGGTGGTTCCATCTTCGATCAGCCAGCTGTCTTCTGTAGATGCGATTTCTCGCAGTGGCCTGTTAGGCCCGTTGACAATCTCGCTCTCCATGTTGAGCATTGCGGCAATCAATCCGCCACCCAGCATGAAGAAAACGATGATCATGGCACCCAGCATGGAGACTGGATGGGCCGACGAAACCGGCTCAGGACAAAATTTCTGATGGCCAGCATGGCCACCTCCTAGTAGTTGAGTAGTAATGTGAATGTACCTCTACGACTCATTATATTATAGTATAGAATGTTGTAATTTGCAAGTTTGATAGCTAGTTGCAATAGTCGTAATTATTCATTAGCATAGAGACAGGAAAGAAAGAGGGTAAAGATAAATGAGCGCCACTAAAGTAGCCATAATTGAAGATGATATTGCGATTTCTCAGATGTACCGACTCAAATTTGAGACTGAAGGTTATGAGGTTCAAACAGCCGAAAACGGAAAATTGGGACTTGAGCTTATTGAGCAAT
>DALYDJ010000077.1:364-4034 GCA_031973275.1 Candidatus Woesebacteria bacterium | reverse complement strand
TAGTTTTTGGAATAATTTACAAGCGTACGGTGACTTTGCCGTTGAATCAGGTTTAGTTAGAGAAACATGGCAAGATGCGTGAACAAAGTGCAATTTTTAGACTATATCAATGTATATCAAGGGGTGGCTGAGCGGTTTCGAACCGCCGACCTCATCCTCCACAGGGACGCGCTCTAACCAGCTGAGCTACAGCCACCAAGTACTGTTGTATTATATCCTAAACTTGAAATATTGACGCGCTCTAACCAGCTGGCCTCCCAGAATACTTCGTTTCTGGAGGCATATCTCGGCTCCGCTAGGGCGGAGTCGAAGTGAACCTACATCTACCAAGTACTTTTGTATATAGCCTAAACTTGAAATATTGACGCGCTCTGAAGTGAACCTACAGCCAGCACATACTTTTGCATGATGGCCTAAAGTGGAGCATTTAATTGCGAGGGTTTTGAGAGGGATCTGTTTTTTTGGATTTTTTAATCTTTTGAACGATCTGGGCAATGATCGATTGTGACACCTGCGTAGTGGTTGCCGTCTCGATCTTGTCGAGGTAATTTTTGATCTCTACTTTTGGTTCGTTATTGGTTGTGTCTTTCATGATAGATCTATCTCGAGATTGGCGAGTGAGTTGTACCATTTATCAAATTTGGTGAGGTGACCTGGATGAGGTCTCTTGTATGGTGAGCCGGTGTTATAAGCTACGGTGAGAGACTTGGAGTCTAAATCCAGGTAGTGATCAAAGTTACGTTTGTGATAGCGGGCAATCAGATCTATATTGGTGGCGGGATCAAATAGCCCCTCTGGAGTGCCACGGTAGCCGATCCCACGGGCGGTGCCGTAGAGGAGCTGTCCCAGTCCATAACTAGCGTCGTGGATACGAGGCTCCTGGCGGATGGCGTAGGTATTGCCACCCGACTCGACCATAATGGTCGCAAAAATAAGATTGGGGTCTAGGTCGTACTCACTGGCTGATTGTCTGATCAGGTAGCCGTAGCGAGCCCAGACTAGATTGGCTCGTTCGACGTCGGTTTTGCCTCGTAGCTCTGATGGGTCGATGATTTTGATCGAGGCGCTCAAGCCCGTGGTGGTCGCTGTCGTACCAGTACTAGCGGCGATGACTGGTTGCCCGGTTGCGAGAGTAATGGCCAAGGCAATACCCGAGGTATATTTAGAGAGATTTTGCAGATCGATACTGCGACTGACGAACCAGGCATAGACGGTAGGATTTTTCAGTTTTAACCTATCCAGCAACCCACCGGTAATGGTGACCATCGATTATTTTTCCTGTATTTCGATTGTTTTGATAGTGATTGGCTCAATCGGTCGGTCACTAGGGCCAGTTTTGGTAGTGGCGATCTTGTCTACGACGTCGAGCCCGGACTTGGTCATGCCAAAAATGACATAATTGGGTGGCAAAGGATAGTCAGCGTGCATGATAAAGAACTGGCTCCCATTGGTATTGGGACCGGAGTTGGCCATCGCAATGGTGCCTCTTTTGTACTCCCCACTAAATTTTTCGTCACTAAACTTGTAGCCAGGGCCACCCATCCCAGTACCGGTAGGATCGCCACCCTGGATCATGAAGCCAGAGATAACGCGATGGAAAATAACACTATCGTAGAAACCTTCTTTGGCGAGGAAAACAAAGTTGTTGGTGGTGACTGGAGTGTCTTTGGATAACTCGACCGTGATGTCGCCGAGTGAAGTTTTGATTAGGGCAGTGTAGGACTTGCCTGATTTGATAACTTGACCTGCTTCTTTGTATTGTTTGTTTTGCGGTGTAGCAGATTTTTTGGTTGACTCACTTTTGGCACTTGGCATAGTACTCTCCTTTGGATTGGTTGTTAATTGGGCATTTTTGACCATTGGCTTTAAGATCATAAAACCAAGAATGATTAGTATTATAGTACCTAAGACTAGGTTGAGCTGATTAGACATAGGGTGACTATACAACAACTTGATCATTGAGCGCTAGTTTTTGGGGTAGGCGGTCGCGCAAGAAAAATTTGAGCGCAGAAGTGTAGAAAATTGGCGCAATAAAAAGCGCAAAGAGCCCAGCCATTCCTAATCCATAGCGCAACCCAAAATACTGGACTAGTGAGGTGAGAGCGAGCGGGATCCAGATGGAGTTGAGCTGCTCTAGATTGCTCATCGCGGATATGAGAGTTGCTTTGAGAGTGGTCGAGTACGTGTTGAGTAGATAGCTCTGATAAATTATTTTGCGGTAGCGCCAGAAACTGACACTGATCATCACGACAAAGGCTAAAAGGTAAGCCGAGCCAGTTAAGGCAGCGACAAAGAGGGAGATAAGCATAAACAAATCAATCAGAAGATAGCGTGATAGGTGGATACCTTGCAAGTGGTGGATGTAAGGCCCGATCAGTGCGCCGAGCAAGCTCGAGCCAGCGTAAACCCAGCCGAGATAACTGGCTTGGATGCCAAACTGATTGAGGGCGACATTGAAGGTGTCGACTGAGGATGTGTAGAGAGCGCTGATGATGCCAAAGCTCAAGCCAAACAATAGTAGGTGTCGTTTGCGGATCACGCGGGGCGGGAGGATCGACTCGGGAGCGAAGCGAGTTTTGGCTGCTCGCAAGTCCCGCATATTGAGTGAAAATGCAAATAGGGCGAGATAAGCGACAGTGCCGATCAAGAATGGCAGACGTGGGTCTAGCTGATAGGTCATTGGGACAGTAGCTAGCAAGATAGCATTGGTAATGAGAGAGGTGGACTGAGCTTTGCTTAGGACTTTGGTGTAGAGATGAGTTTGCTTTTTGACAACTAATGAGTCGTGAATGAGAGCCTCACCCGCGCCACCCATAAATGAGTAGCCGATTGCTTCAAAAATAGTCCCGGCGATTATCCCTGTTTTGGCGTGAAAGGTAATGTAGCAAATAGTCCCGATGGCTGTACAGAGTGCGCCGATCCGGATACTTTTTACTCGACCGAGCTTGTCGGCAAAGTACCCGGTTGGTACTTCGACTACTAATTGGGTGAAGGAGTAGATGGCAGAAAGGAGACCGATTGTCTGGATGGTAAAACCGAGGTTGTCGATAAAGTAGATGGCCGAGAGAGGAAGAAAGACGCGTTTAGCAAAAATTTTGATAAAAACGTAGAGTTTGATATTGAGATTGGCTTGGTCTAGTTGGTTCATGAATGATCCATATTTTGGGTGCCCCAAGGAGGAATCGAACCTCCGACCTACTGCTTAGAAGGCAGTTGCTCTATCCAACTGAGCTATTGGAGCATGTGTTAGTCCACAACTTATGGATCTAACTGGTTAATTATAGCAGTCATTAAATGTTTTTTGATTTATAGGTGTTCCATTTGAATGCGTATTCATATATGATAAATGTATGAGAATACGAACTTGGACTGATGATGAATTAATCATAGCAGTTGAAGTATCAAGAAGTATTAGACAAGTGCTTATTAGCCTTCGACTTAGACCAATCGGTGGCAACTACCAGCAAATTCTAAAGCACATCTCAAGACTAAACTTGGATATTACACATTTTACTGGTCAAGGTTGGAATGTAGATGGTCATTTTCATCCCCGAAAAGCAATTACGTTGAGTAAATTACTGGTTGCAGACTCCGGCTTTCAGAGTTATAAGCTAAAATCTCGCTTAATTAAGGAAGGCTTGAAACAGTTAAGATGTGAGATCTGTGGATG
>DALYDJ010000077.1:0-354 GCA_031973275.1 Candidatus Woesebacteria bacterium | reverse complement strand
AAACGGTTGATGGGAGAATACCCGTTGAACTAGACCATATTAATGGCGACCATAGGGACAATCGGCTCGAGAACTTGCGAGTTCTCTGCCCAAATTGTCACAGTCTCCAGACTACTCATCGGGGAATAAACAAGGTAAAATATAAAAAGAACTAAGCCGGGGTGGCGGAATGGTAGACGCACAACTCTTAAAAAGTTGCGATCGTAATAGTCATGCGGGTTCGATCCCCGCCCCCGGCACATTTCGACTGATCTCAAAGTCGATGTCAAGATAAGATATAATGATTAATGTTCACACTTCGGGGTGTGGCTTAGATGGTAGAGCGCCGCGTTTGGGACGCGGAGGTCCCCAGTT
>DALYDJ010000076.1:0-4107 GCA_031973275.1 Candidatus Woesebacteria bacterium | reverse complement strand
TGCAACTGCATAGCTAGCTCAATTTGGCTCTTCAACTCAACACTTAACATTAACCCATAATATCATGTATTAGCAATTGTCAATTATACCTCGTACCCTATAAACAAAACCCGAAACCATGCTACAATGATATCCATGAATTTTACCCTCAAGTCCAACTTTCAGCCTTCCGGCGACCAGCCAGAAGCCATCAAATCCCTCGAGCAGGGGATCAAGTCAGGCGTTCGTGACCAGGTATTACTCGGCGTGACCGGTAGTGGCAAAACTTTCACTATGGCCAACGTGATCAGAGATCTCAACATGCCCACCCTCATCATCTCCCACAACAAAACTCTCGCTGGCCAGCTCTACCAAGAGATGCGCGATTTCTTCCCGGACAATGCCGTTTCCTACTTTGTTAGTTACTACGACTACTACCAGCCCGAGGCCTATGTCCCCTCTAGCGATACTTATATAGAAAAAGAAGCGACCGTCAACGAGCGCATCGACAAGCTCCGCCTCCAGAGTACGACCAACATCATGACCAGGTCCGACGTGATTGTAGTCGCCTCGGTTTCCTGTATCTACAACATCGGGAATCCTCTGGAGTACGGCAAATATGAGCTCCCCATCTATCTCGGCCTCAAAACCACCTGGCAAGATCTGGGAGAAAAGCTTATCAACATGCAGTATGATCGCTCCGACTACGAATTTAGCCGTGGTTCCTTCCGCGTACGGGGATACACCATGGACATCTACCCTGCCTACCAAGACGTCGCCTATCGCATCGAGTTTGGGATCGACTCGGTTACTTCTATTACCGCCTTTGACCCAGTCTCGGGCCTGGCTGCGCAGGCAGGCAAATCCGTACCAGAAACGATCGGCAAAACCGGCATCGTCATCTTCCCCGCCAAGCTCTATTTAGTCAATCAAGAGCGCTACCAGAGCAGCGAGGCCCAGATTAGGGCTGATCTCGAGAAAGAGGTCAACGCGCTCAAAGACAAAGGTAAACTAGTGGAGGCTCAGCGCCTCATGCAGCGGACCAATTACGATTTAGAAACGCTCAAAGAGCTCGGCAGTGTCAACGGCATCGAGAACTACTCTCGCTATTTTGACGGTCGTAAACCTGGCGAGCGTCCCTACTGCCTCCCCGATTTCTTCCAGCACGCATACGGTAACAACTGGCTCTGCATCATCGACGAGTCCCACATGACTGTTCCTCAGATCAGGGGCATGTTCAATGGCGATCAGGCCCGCAAACGAACCCTCATCAACTATGGCTTCCGCCTCGAAGCCGCAATCGACAATCGTCCACTCAAGTTTGACGAGTTCTATGACTTGATTCCCAAAACTATCTATGTCTCTGCCACCCCCAACGATTGGGAGTTAGAAAAGGCGGGAGATAAGGTCGTCGAACAATTAGTCCGTCCGACCGGTATCGTCGATCCCGAGATCGAGATTAGGTCTAGCAAAAACGAGATCGAGGACGTAATCGCCGAGATCAAAAAGAGAGCACTTATCGATGAACGTGTACTCGTCACTACCCTCACCAAAAAGACCGCTGAGGATCTCGCTGGCTACCTGACCGAGCAGGGGATAAGGGCCAAATATCTCCACTCCGACGTCAAAACTCTCGAACGCACCGATATCCTGGATGCCCTTCGCAAGAACGAGTTTGATTGTTTGATCGGAGTCAATCTCTTGCGGGAGGGGCTCGATCTACCCGAGGTCACGTTAGTAGCTATCTTGGACGCCGATCGCGAAGGGTTTCTGCGCTCCCGGGTCTCTCTCATCCAGACCATGGGTCGGGCTGCCAGGAATATCAAAGGTGAAGTTATTTTGTACGCCGAGAAAATTACCGACTCGATGAAAGATGCTATCGAGGAGATCCGCCGCCGCCGCAACTACCAGCTCGCCTACAACAAAAAATTGGGCATCAACCCCGAAACTATTATTAAACCCCTGCGGGAAAAAATTGTAGAAAATGACGCCGACGACCTGGCGTGGCAAGGATTGGAAAGCAAGTCCACTCCCGTCCTGATGAAGTTGGACGCAAGCTCCCTCACCCCCGCCGATCGCCAGAAATGGATCAAAAAGCTCGAGCGGGATATGCAAAAGCTAGCCAGCGACATGCAGTTCGAGTTCGCCATCGCCGTCCGTGATAAAATCCGAGAACTCAAAGGAGAAAAAATATAAATTGCCTTCTCATTTGAGAATTTGAGAATTTATGATTTGGGATTAATACTATGCAACAATACATCTCCATTCGCGGCGCCCGCCAGCACAACCTCAAAAACATCGATCTTGATATCCCCAAATATCAATTTGTCGTCATGACCGGCGTCTCGGGATCCGGCAAGTCTTCTCTCGCCTTCGACACTATCTACGCCGAGGGTCAGCGTCGCTACGTCGAGTCTCTCTCTAGTTATGCCAGACAGTTTCTGGGTCTCATGGACAAGCCCGATGTCGACCGCATCGACGGTCTCTCTCCTAGCATTTCCATCGACCAAAAGACGGTCTCCCACAACCCTAGATCGACCGTAGGTACCACCACCGAGATTTACGACTATCTCCGTTTGCTCTATGCTCGCATCGGCCACCCCAAGTGTCCGAACGACGGCACCGAGATCAAAAAGCTCTCGCTAGACGAGATCACAACCATCTCGCTCACCGAGATCGAGTCTCAAGTCAATCAGGTCAAAAAGATTCCTCATCTCTTTACCATCCTCTCTCCCGTGGTCAGGAACAAAAAAGGCGAGTTCAAAGATCTCTTCGACAACCTCCGCTCCAAAGGCTTTACCGAAGTGATTGTCGACGGCAAAAACTTTAATTTGAGTGATGACTTTGATTTGCTCAAAACCAATCCCCATACTATCTACGCCGTGATGGACAAACTCAGCGTCAGCTCAGCCGATCTCAAAGACCAGATTTTTACTTCCAATTTAAAAACTCGTCTCAACAACAGCATCGAGCAAGCCACCAAGCTCTCAGTCGGGCTGGTCATTCTCAACACTAAAGAACGAGAGATTTTGTACTCCGAAAATTATGCTTGTCCCATTTGTGGTCACTCCTTACCCGAGATCGAGCCCCGTATGTTTAGTTTCAACTCACCCCTGGGTGCTTGTGAGACGTGCAAGGGGCTAGGCAATATTCAAAAGATCGATCCTGTCCGGATCGTCAATCCCAGATTGTCATATAGCGAGGGGGGCATCCTCCCCCTCAACCGTCTCCTCATGGCAGACACGTGGTATACCCGCCTCATCAAAACTGTCGCCGATGTCGAGGGATTAAATCTCACCAAGCCACTCGGCGATTTCTCAGAGCGCGACATGCAAATCCTCCTCTACGGTACGGGCAAAAAGTATCAGGTGGCCGGCAACAACAAATCTGGTCGTCCTACCAGCATCACCGAGCTCTGGAATGGCATCATCCCCCGCCTAGAAGCTCACTACTTTGAGACCCAAAGTGAGTGGTCACGACTAGATCTCAATCAGTATATGAAAGAAGAGCTCTGTCCCACCTGTGCGGGAGCCAAACTCAAACAAGATGTTTTATCGATCACTGTCGACGGACTCAACATCAACGAAATGACTCATCAATCCGTCTCAGAGTTGCAAAAATATTTCTCAGAGGATTTGAAAGAGCGACTCAACCCCTATGAGCAACAGGTAGGGGAGGGGATTTTAAAAGAAGTGACCTCTCGCCTCACTTTCCTCCACAATGTGGGCCTCGGCTACCTCGATCTTGCGAGGCAGAGCAAAACACTATCTGGTGGTGAACAACAGCGCATCCGTCTAGCCTCTCAGATTGGCACCGGCCTGACCGGTGTGCTCTACGTACTAGATGAACCCAGTATCGGTCTCCACAGTCGCGACGTCGATGCTCTGATCGCTTCACTCAAACGTTTGGTCGACCTCGGTAATACTTTGATTGTGGTCGAGCACGACGAAGAAACCATTCGTAGCGCCGACTACGTGATCGAGCTCGGGCCAGAGGCAGGTATTCACGGTGGCAAGCTCACGGCCCAGGGCACGGTGGCCGAGATTTCTAAAGACAAGCACTCTATCACCGGCGCTTATCTATCCGGTGCCAAGCAGATCCCCGGCAATATTCTGCCCCTCACCACAA
>DALYDJ010000075.1:0-4166 GCA_031973275.1 Candidatus Woesebacteria bacterium | reverse complement strand
TGGCTTAACCACAATTGGCTTGTTGAGTGAGGTGTAGACTGACTTCCAGTATGTGATTTTGTCACTCTTTTTGATCACAAATCCTTTTGGTACAGAAATGTTATTGGAAGATAAGATTGATTTGGTAATAGCTTTGTTTTTGCAGCAATAAATTGATGTTCGATCGTTGCCGGTGGGTGGCTGTGCATGAAGATATGACTGTTCGCCATGATATTTTAATAAATGAATACCGGTATATGGGATTTCCTTGCAGGATATCCCATACTCCTTGGCTGTCGCAAGAATTAATTTGGTTGAGGAGGATATTTCTTCGTAGTTTAAATCGCCGTCTACCCCATGTCTTTTGTAATGTGTATGCATAATATGTAAAGCCTCCCAAGATCGTTTAAAGTTCACGACGTAATCATGAGCAAGATCAGACATAAAACCAGAAATCTAAAGATTGTCGAGGGTTCGTTGTGAGGTCAGTATCCTATATTGTACACTAATCTGGGGAAAAATATTTTGAGTTGCCAATTACTGGCGCGACCGGGCGGATGGATAGCATATTTTCAGCATGTAGCTTGTGAATATGAGCGTCAAACCTTAGAATAGCCAGACATGAACGGAAAAAAGCGAGTTGTGATTGGACTAAGCGGGGGAGTGGACTCGTCGGTAGGTGCGGCGCTACTCCTCGAGCAGGGGTATGAAGTTAGTGGAGTATATCTCGAGTGTTATAACGAGCCAGGGTGTAGAACTGACCAGGATAAAGCTGATGCACTTAAAGTGGCGTTAAAACTAGGGATTCCATTCCAAGTCTTGGATTTTCGTAAAGAGTATAAAGAGAAAGTAGTTGAATACTTTTATCGTGAGTATGAGGCTGGTAGAACGCCCAATCCAGATGTGATGTGCAATCGAGAGATCAAGTTTGGGATTTTTTATGACTGGGCTATGAGCCAGGGTTATGATTATGTTGCGACGGGGCACTATGCACGCATTCGCGCAGTGACACAGCAACACGGTGACACAGTGACACTTTTTTTGCAGAGGGCAAGGGACGAGAGCAAAGACCAGAGCTACTTCCTCTGGCAGATACCGCAGAACCACCTGGGACATATTTTGTTTCCGCTTGGAGAAATGTTGAAAAGTGAAGTTCGAGAAAGGGCTAAGAAGCTAGGGCTTTTGACTGCCAATAAGCCAGACTCGATGGGGATTTGCTTTATTGGGGAAGTGAATGTGAACAATCTATTGAAGGAGAGGTTGGGAGAGAAGTCGGGGGAGGTGGTGATCAGACAGGAATTAGGAGCTAGGAATCAGGAATTAGTCGTAGGTAAGCATAGAGGGCTGTGGTTTTATACGATCGGGGAGCGGGGGGGGTGGGAGATGAAAATCAATTCTCAAATCTCAAATTCTCAAATTCTCAAATTGGGCATCCAGACCAACAATTTACCTCCGCTCTACGTGATAGGCAAGGATAAAGAGAAAAATCAGTTGGTGGTGGGTACAAGAGAGGAGACGATGGTTTATCAATTTAGAATTCAGGAATTAGGAATTAGGAAAGAGGAATTGGGTGAGAAGCTGTGGGTGAGAATTCGTAATTTAGGAGAATTATACGAAGTTAAAAGTTTGAAACTTGTAAATTCTAGATTGGAAATTGAAACTGCAGAAGCAGTTTTTGGCGTAGCAGAGGGACAAAGCGCGGTTTTTTATGATGAGCAGGGGGTACTTGTGGGGGGCGGAATAATAGTGTAATCTTTAGTTATGAAAAGAAAAGTTGCTAAGAAAAAACAGTCGAAAGTAGTAGTCCAACACGACGCTGGAATCATGCGGAACCAGTTTTTTGGTATGCTGATCTTGGCTGTAGGGATTGGAGCGCTGATTGTGATGGTGCGCTACTTTATAATTTCCCTCCAAATGCCAACGGATGTGTTTTTGATTCAACCCAGTGATCTGATCCCCGGGATGGTTAATGAATAAATAGGGTTGTGAGAATTTTGTTCCTCTGGTAGAATACTCCTATCTTGATTTAGCTTCACACTGATTTTTTTCAGGTGCACTTGCTAGAATTCAAGGAAAGATCAAAGAAGCATATGGCAGATAAAAAAAGTAAACAGCCTACAGCAAACGGCGTACAGAAATCACAGGATAAGGTGAAAAAAAGCGAGCCCACGACTATGGAAGAGCTACTGGCTAGCTCTGGATATACGCTCTCAGTGCCTAAGAAAGGCGAGACCCTCAAAGGTCTAGTGACCGGCGTCAACCGCAAGATGGTTCTCGTGGACATCGGGGCCAAAACTGAAGGGGTAGTGGCCGACCGTGAATACGAGTTTGCTAAAGAATTCATCGAAACAATCAAGGTTGGAGATGAGATCGATGTCTATGTCGCATCCGACGAGAACGAGAGGGGACAGATCCTACTTTCACTGAAACGCGCCATGTTTGACAAGCTCTGGACCATGCTCGATGACTATCTCAAGAATGAAAAAGAAGTAGTTGTCAAAACAGTGGAGCTAAACCGAGGTGGCATGATCGTCCGTTGGCAGGGACTACGCGGATTCATCCCATCCTCCCAGTTTGGTGCGACCTATGCCGGCAACCTCCAAGGACTCGTGGGTAAAGATATCTCGGTCAAGCCAATCGAAGTCGACCGCGAAAAGAATCGCCTGATCTTCTCTGAGAAACACGTATCTGAAGCGGCGGTAATGGAACAACGCGAATCTGCCCTCAAGGCCGTGAAGGTAGGTAATACCTTCTCAGGTAGTGTGACCGGCGTACTATCGTTTGGTGCGTTTGTGGCAGTACCAGTTACATCTGGTAAAGAGACCATTACGGTTGAAGGACTCGTCCACATCTCTGAAATATCGTGGGAAAAAGTCGAGGATATCCACAAATATCTCAAGGTCGGCGACAAAGTCGAAGTTAAGGTACTCGGAGTCGAAGAAGGAACTGGCAAACTAAACCTCTCCATGAAACAGCTACAAGCAGATCCATGGTCACTAGTTGCAGAGAAATATGCAGCTGGTACTACCGTAAAGGGAACCGTTTCTCGCTCAGCTCCATTTGGAGTATTTGTAAACTTTGAGCCAGGCGTCGACGGTCTGATCCATGTATCACGCATTGCCTCTTTTGGTGAGCTAACACCTGGAGAAACCATCGAAGTCCTAGTAGAAAACGTCGATCCAGAACACAGACGTATGTCTCTTGGACCAGTGCTCAAAGAAGTGCCTATTGGTTATAAATAGGAATTTGGAAATAGAAAATAGGAATTAGGAGGAATAATATTATGAGTAAAACAAAAATGATAGTAAAAGACGACCAGATCTTGGTTGATCTCCAGTGGATCTTTGAAGAGATCCGCTCGGCTAATGGTGACTGGAAGGCTGTGGAAGAGCAGCTCAAGGGGCTACTTAGCGCTGTAGAGGAATAAGCCTGATTTAGATCCCGATTTTCCATACATTCTTTTCTAAGAAGGCCGGGATGCTTTGATGGGTAGCTTGGTTTGTTCACGAATTTGTCAACTAAAACGTGAAATAGTGTAAAAAAATTGATAAAATTCACGAATTTTATGCATAAAGCGTTAATTGATTATTATTTTTAGTGCTGTCCCGCCAGTCCTCTGCGGCTCACTCTTTTGGTCGTGCGAAAAGAGTGAGATAGAAAAGCACGCCTCCCAGGCTCGCTGACATTCCAGACACTCACTCTATGTGATGAATTTCAATCTGGTTGGTTCCTCGCAAGACTCGGAACATGCACCAGATTTGAGTCATCACCGCTATCGCTTTTTTGAGTTCGTTTGGAAATGTCTATCTCGCGGCTGGGAGGGAGTGGAGAACTCTGAGACCTGGAGAACAGTTGTTTTAGATATAGGGTGTATAATCGGCGGCGAAGGGACAATAATGACTGAAAGAATTGTAGATTTTGGCTTCGGTGCATCGGTTGGATGGTTGCAGCAAGCGACCGAGGTGATATGGATTGGTGGCGCCAAGACTGTTGAGGAGAAGTTTAAACGAAAGGCAATAGTGGCAATAGCGGAGATGGCGAGCAGCTTTGCTGCGCTTGGAATAGCGATTTCAGAGTGGGGAGAGGGATCGGCACTGTTATTTGGTGCACTAGGATACCTCGCTTCAAGACCAATTTGGTTTGAGTGGCGCAATCAGCCAGCCTGGAGAGACATTCCCAATAATTAA
>DALYDJ010000074.1:820-4293 GCA_031973275.1 Candidatus Woesebacteria bacterium | reverse complement strand
CCAAGATTTTGGGTACTGCCAACAAAATGAGCAACGTTACCGCCACTTTTGAAGCTCTCAAAATTATGAAAAAGACCGTCGCCGTCAAATCGGCCCTCGGTCAAACCAACTCTACAAAAAAACAACCGGAAATTATTAAATAAATATACTACCTATGAAACTAGACCAACTACCAAAACTAACCGCTCGCAAGAACAAACGCCTAGGTCACGGATACGGATCTGGCAAAGGTGGTCACACTAGTAGTCGTGGTCAAAAAGGTCAAAAGTCGCGCAACGGTGTTCGCTTGTCTTTTACTGGTTCCTCCTGGGTTTGGTTCAAACGTTTACCTTTTATGCGCGGCAAATCTCGCTTTAACTCGTTTGGCAAAAAAGCTCTCATCAACCTCTCTGTGCTAAATGTTTTTGACAACGGCGCCTTAGTCAGTCTCGAGTCCCTTATCGAAAAGAAAATTATCTCCAAGAACCAAGCCACTATTTCCAGTGTCAAAATTGTCGGCACCGGCGAGCTCAAGAAAAAACTCAAAGTCATTGTTCCAGCTACCGTTTCCGCTCAAAAAGCTATACTGGCAACGGGGGGAGAATATAGTGAACAAGCTTAGTCAGCTATTTGAGATCATCAAGACCAACCGTGAGCTACGTTCTAGACTTTTAATAACCCTATTTATTTTTGCTATATTTCGTTTTGTTACCCACATCCCAGTCCCCGGTGTCAACCTAGAAGCGATTAAACAAGTTTTTGCTTCCAATCAGCTCTTGTCACTCTTGGATGTTTTTTCGGGCGGAACCCTAGCCAACTTTTCCATCCTTGCTCTAGGTCTAAATCCCTACATCAATGCTTCTATCATTATGCAACTGATGACCATGATCAACCCCAAACTAGAGGAGATGCAAAAAGAAGGGGAGACAGGTCAAAACCAAATCAACCAATATACTCGCATGCTCGCGGTCCCACTTGCCATCATGCAGAGTGCCGCCATGTATATGTTGCTCAAAAACAGCAACTTGGTTACTGCCACAGATCCCATCTCCTTGCTTACTTTACTCGCCACGATGGCTGCCGGCAGTATTTTCCTCATGTGGTTAGGTGAAAACTTGACGGAATATGGTCTAGGCAATGGCATCTCGCTTCTCATTTTTGCGGGGATCGTGGGTAGATTACCGGTCACTTTCCTACAGACTAGTACCATCGCCGCCACGCTTAACCCAGCCTCAATGATCGTTTATGCGATTCTTGGGCTTTTAGTGATCTACGCAATTGTCTCCATCGACGAAGCGAAGCGGCAGATCCCCATTTCTTATTCCAGGCGGATTCGTGGCGGTAAAGACGTCGGGGGTGGCTCCACCTACCTCCCAATCAAGCTAAACAACGCCGGAGTTATTCCAATTATTTTTGCCATTGCCCTAGTTCTAGCGCCCAGTATGCTGGCCAACCTCCTCAAAACCGTCGCCAATCCAACGATCGCCAGCTATGCTGCGAGTTTTAGTGCTTGGTTTACCCCCACCTCATTTGCGTACAATATTTTTTACTTTGTAATGGTAGTTAGTTTTACCTATTTCTATACCGCCGTAGTCTTTGATACCGACAAGATTAGTGATCAACTCAAACAAAATGGGGGATACGTACCCGGTATTAGGCCAGGCAAAGAAACCTCTCGCTACATGAGTCATATCGTCAAACGTACCACCTTTGCCGGTGCTCTATTCCTCGGCATTATCGCGATTTTGCCCAGTATTGTCCAGGGGATAACTGGCATTACCACCCTCACGATCGGCGGTACCTCTATCCTCATCGTCGTCTCTGTCATCCTCGAAACTTATCGCAAAACCCAGTCCTACTCCGTCGCCCGCTCCTACGACTCGTTCATCCGCTAATATTTTCAACAATAACAGCTCTATTTTGCAACTTATCTAAATGTTATTATTAACCCATGAGTTGGTATCTCTTAGCTATTCTATCAGCACTTTTCTGGGGAACAGAAAATTTCCTGCACAAAATATCAGCTAAAAAAGGTTTAAATAGTAGTAAAGTTTCGGCAATTTTTGGGTTATCTGTTTGCATTCTAAGTCTGATATTTTTTTTAGTCTTCAGGGAAAATCTTTTCAACTTTAAATTTTTGATAATTATTTCGATTTTGAATGCTCTAACATTTTTTACATCGTTTATTACACGACTCGAAGCTTTAAAGAGAATAGACTCCACAGTTTATTTTCCAGTTAGCAAAACAGGAACACTTTTGATAATGGTTCTATTATCAATATTTGTATTGCACGAGAGAATAACTATTTTCCAATTATCTGGATTAGTGACTACATTGATTGCAATATTCTTATTAACAGAAAATTCTTTAAAAGAAATAAAAATAGCAAAATTAGCCCAATTAGGCATTGGTTTCACTATTGTAAGTACTATTTTTGCTGCGTTGGCCAATTTTACTGTCGATATAGCCTCTAACAAAGTTGGCACATACGCTTTCAGTTTCTTTGCATATAGTTTTGGTTTTCTGTTTTCATCTGCAATAAACAGGCTAAGTATTGGTCAAGTCATAAAATCTACACCTACAACAGTTAGTAGTAATGAAAACACTACAATAACCTATATTTTAGGTGTCGCTATTGGTACCTTTAATTTCTTAGGATTAGTATTCTTCATCGAAGCTCTAAAAGCAGGAACTTTTTCGGTAGTAGGGGCAATTAACAATTTTTCTCTTATTTTAACTCTGGGATTGTCTATCTTAATCTACTCCGAACGTCCTAGTAAAAAGCAAATCATTGGCATTTGCCTTGCTTTCGCGTCTTTGTTCCTCCTGAACAAGTAATTTCCCCCATCACCCCAAGTGTGTCTGCCTGGTAATTTGACTCATTTTAATATCACAAACCTGGTATGTGATACTCTACAACCTTCAAGGTCCGTCCTCGTAGGCTCGTCCTCGTAGGCTTGGACTTTCCATTCTCCCTGAGTGCGCTATAATATCTAGGTTCCATTATCACTAATTCACTTTATTGAAGGAGTTAAAGGTTCTATGAAGATAATTTTGATTGGCATCCAGGGTTCGGGTAAATCCACGCAAGGGAATCTCTTGCACGACAAACTTGGCATCGAGTATCTCTCGAGTGGTCACATTTTCCGTCAGATGGCCAAGGAAAAGACCATCCTCGGTCGGTACATGAAGGAGACTTTGAATGCCGGGGCACTCGTCTCTGATGAAAAAACCATCCCCATCATCGAAGAATACTTAGCCAAACCCGAGTATTCCAAGGGTTACATCTTAGACGGTTTCCCTCGCACGACCAAACAAGCCGAGGATTTTAGCAACGGCGTCGACAAAGTCGTTTATCTCAAGGTTTCTGACAAAGAAGCGCTTTGGAGGTTGAGTGGTCGAGTGGATGAAGGGGTGAGGGAAGATAATACACTCATTGCGATCCGCAAACGCATTCAGTTATTCCACGATCTCACCGAGCCAGTCATCGAGT
>DALYDJ010000074.1:0-766 GCA_031973275.1 Candidatus Woesebacteria bacterium | reverse complement strand
GAACGTGATATCGACGTCATCCACGCCGACATCATGGGTCAACTCAAGTAATTCTATGAATCAAATCGAGGCAATGAAAATTGGTGGGGCCATGTTAGGCCGTGTTCGCCAGACGTTATTCGATTTTACTCAGGTTGGCATCACCCCCAAACAAATCGAGTTCAAAGCAAGACAGCTAATCAAAGCCGAAGGTGGCGAGCTCTCCTTCACCAAAGTTCCTGGTTACCGCTGGGCTACCTGCATCAATATCAATGATGGCATAGTCCACGGGATCCCCGAAAGCACTACTCCACTAGCAGAGGGAGACCTGGTCACTGTTGACGTCGGAGTTTTTTACCACGGTTACCACACCGACGCAGCCTTTAGCAAGGTAGTGGGCCAGTCGAGTCCTGCCCAAGACCGCTTCCTCAAGGCTGGTATCGAAGGTCTCAAAAACGCTATCTCCGCCGTCAAACCAGGCAATCGAGTCGGTGATATCTCCGAGGCAATGGAATCGACCCTCAAAAAGTATGGCTATTCTGCCACCAAAGAGCTGACCGGTCATGGCGTGGGCAGAGAGCTCCATGAGGACCCCATGATTTCCAACGTCGTAGTCTCTCCCAGAGAAAAAACTCCACTTCTCGAGGTTGGCCAAACTCTGGCGATCGAAATAATCTATGTCGAGGGCAAACCTAGTCTCGTACTCGAGGAAGATGGCTGGACAATTAGTACCAAAGATGGTACACTTTCAGCCGTACAGGAGGAGACCGTCGTCGTCACTGATGAC
>DALYDJ010000073.1:0-4316 GCA_031973275.1 Candidatus Woesebacteria bacterium | reverse complement strand
TTAAGCAAGCATTTGAAATTAACTCTCTAGGACCAATATATTTTTCAGAATTACTTCTGCCGCTATTTGAAAAACAAAAATCGGGTCAAATTGTTTTTATAAACTCCATAGCGGGACTCCCGTACCAAGAAAATCGGAATTGGTCTGTGTACACAGCCACTAAATGGGCTATCACAGGCTATGCCAAGTCATTAGCCTCTAGATATAATAATCACTCAGACATTAAAATCACTTCTATCCACCCAGGTCCAATCACTACTAATATTGATAAAAATGCTGGAGATAACTTTGGTGACGACCACAGCGCTGAAATGAGTCCTGCGGAAGTTGCTCACTACATTGTCGAAACCATTATTACTCCTAGAAAAATTCAGATAGACACAATTGAGTTAAAAATGACCAACTGGAACGTATGAAAATTACTCAGCAACAATCAATCACTCAAGACTGGGATCAAACCAAGAGTTGGAACTATAAACTGACGCACCTAAATCCATACCAATCTGTAGTTTATGCTGAAATACAAGAAGATCACGGTGCAGTGCATACTAACGAGATAGAACGTATTTACTTTATCATTGATGGGACGGGAGAATTTGAGTATAACAACGAAACAATTTCAGTAAGCAAAGGAGATGTTGTTACTGTTCCTCCGAAGACCAACTACAACTATCATGCCACAAAAAAGTCTACATTGAAGGTTTTGTTACTTATGGAGCTTTGGGACAATTAAGCCAACTCTTTCACTCTCTTCTCCAAATACTCTTTGGTATTCTTCGAGCTATCGTCCAGGATTTCTTCAAAGAGTGCGTTAAGTATTTCACCCACTTTGCGGGAAGGGGGGATATCCAAGATTTTCATAATTTCAGCGCCGTTTATATTCATATCTTTGAGTGACAATGGCTCATACAGCTGTTCGCCGATCCTCTTTTGCAGTTCCGTCAGTCGCCAACTGGTAGCTTTGGATCCACCCCCCACTCGGTCGCCAATGCGTAGTGCCATCATATCGTGGATATTTTCCTTGCCCACTCTCCTGATAAAACGCCGTATCGAGGCGTCGGTCATCTTGGATTCGTAGACAAACATGTGCCAACGCACGAGAGTAAATATCCTATCCTGATCTTTTTTTGATAGCTTCAGTCGTTCGGCAATTCTCTTTGCTGTCCGGGCACCAGTTACTTCATGATTATAAAATGTGACCCCACGCTCACCCCCGGCTTTGGCCGCTACTGGTTTATCAATATCGTGGATCAGGGTAGCCAGTCGCACGACAGGGTCGGGTGATGGGCATGCCCGCAAAGCTTCGAGGCTATGCGTAAAGACATCATAAATATGATGACCACCTTGCTTAACCTCTTTCATCGAGAGTAGTTCTGGTATCACGATCTCTATAATCCCAGTATTGACCATTAGCTGGATCCCATCGGCCGCGTGCTCAGTACCCAGTAACTTCATGGTTTCGGCACCGATTCGCTCCCACGAAATCTCTTTGAGATTGGGAACTTTTTCTTTAAGCGCCACAAGGGTAGTTGGCTCAATAATAAATCCTAGCTGTGCTGATAGTCGTATCGCTCGCATAATCCGAAGCGCGTCCTCTTCAAACCGCATAACTGGGTCGCCGACCGCTTTAATCAATTTATTATTAATATCTTCTTGCCCGCCGTAGGGATCAACAATTTGCTCTCGCAAATTGATAGCTATGGCATTGATCGTAAAGTCCCTCCGCTTCAAATCTTCTTCAATGGTTTTGCCCCACGCAACACTATCTGGCCTACGTTTATCGCTATACTCAGATTCTGAGCGATACGTCGTAATGTCGTAGAGGACGCTGTCATCTATCTCGCCCTCTATCAGTCCAAACTGCTCCCTTATATGTTTACCCGCGACTTTTACTGTCCCATATTCATTATCATAAAAACATTCGCTAAATAGAGGTTGGATTTGCTCTGGTGTTGCGTTAGTGGTCACGTCCCAATCTGATGAGGGGATATCCAGTAGCAAGTCGCGGACAGCTCCCCCCACAATCCACGCCTCAAATCCGGCCTGCTCGATTCTCTCAACGATTTTAACTACCCCAGGATCAAACTTGTATTTCATAGCATATAGTCTACCATGCCTACTAGGGGTGTATCATGTATTGAGAATCAATTAGTTTCATTCCGTTGTATCGATAGATCGGAATAATAAATATGACCCAGGTTTCTAGACATCAGTTCCAGCCAGAGATGGAAAAACTCATTTTTGGAGAACTTTGTGAGTTTGCTTCACTAATCTCTGCAAGAAATGGATTTCATGAGTTTTTAAACGACTTCTTAACACCGACTGAAAAAATAATGTTAAGCAAAAGGTTCATGATAATGGTATTACTCATGCGTGGACAGAAAGTGGAACATATCAAAGACACTTTATTTGTCAGTAACTCAGCCGTCATGAGTGTCAGTAGTTGGCTCAAAAACGCCAGTCCAACAACAAAAAAAGCCTTAGGATTGCTTGATCTCAAAAAAGACTGGCAACAGTTTTTTGACCAGATAGAGGCTGTTTTAGACAAATTACCTCCTGGCAAGTACCGTAACTGGCAAAAAGCTGGAAATGAAAAAGTCACACGCCTAAAATTCCGCAACCTTCGCAGTCAACTGAGGTAGAATCAAATATCCGTTGTATCGATACAACGGAATACAAGCATATGAATACTACGCACTTAAAAATTAAATCCGACAACCTATTACTCGATGGTGTCTTGGTGAAACCCAATCTCACAGTCGGAAAGGGAGTCATTTTTTTTCATGGGGGCGGTCACGCCGATGCTGAGAGGTATGGGGAAGTGCAAGCATACCTAGCCAATCAGGGTATTATTAGTTTAGCCTTTAGCTTTAGAGGGTGTGGTAAAAGCGAGGGTCAGTTATCTAGAAGCAATCTTCTAGATAGAGTAATCGATGCAGAATCAGCCTTACAATATTTTATTAATACAACAGGATTATCCGAGAATCAAATATATATATGGGGTTCCAGCATGGGTGGACACGTAGCCTGTAGGTTGATTTCCAAGTATCTTAATATCAAAGGATTAATACTGCAATCAGCTGCCGCGTATGGATTAGAGGCAGAATCACGGTTTTTTGGTCCAGACTTTACAGAAATTATTAATAAACCTGAGAATTGGAAGTCTAGTGGAGCATTTACAGACTTGAAGAAGTATTTAAACGACACGTTGATTATTTACGGATTAGATGACAAAGTAATCCCCGAGGGAGTGAAAATTTCTTTTAGAGAGTCAGCTTTACAGCCTCAATACCACGAAATCAGTGGCTATGGCCACCCCATGCTCAGACCCACGAGCGACAATGAGAAAGTAGCCTGGCTAGAAATGCTAAACTTAGCTACTAAATTTATTCTTGAAAAATAATATTCCGTTGAATCGATTCAACGGAATAAAATCTATGGCCGATATCAAAATTAAAACTAAAGTGAAAGATGGGGCAAACGCTCAGGAGATTTTTGAGGCTATATTAGAAAGTCGGGGATACAAAACTACGATCGAGCAGGAGCAGTTTCTCCATCCACCAGAACCAACTCTCCCGTACTTGCTCAAAGAATCACACCTAACCAAAGCAACCCTAAGCAAAGCCAAAAAATTGCTCGACTCTCATCTTAAAGTCGGTCACGACATATGTATCTTTGGCGACTATGATGCTGATGGGGTCACCGCCACGGCTGTCATGTGGCAAGCCGTCACCGCTTACGCCAAGCTATCCAACTCGCCCTCGCGTATCTTGCCCTTCATCCCCGACCGCCACAAGCACGGCTATGGTTTGTCGGACAAAGCCGTTGATGAAGTAATCACGGGCACTGCCTTCAAATCTGGTCAGTTTAAAGATTTCACACCCAAACTAATCATCACGGTCGATACCGGGATCGTGGCTCACGCTGGTATTAAATCTTTTCGAGATAGTGGAATAGACGTCATCGTGACCGACCATCACCTGCCTGCACAAGCATACCAGTCAGAACCGGAGCTACCACCAGCCAATGCCATTGTTCATACTTTAGAGACCTCTGGAGCTGGACTCAGCTGGATTTTCTCTCTCTACCTCCTGGGAGACCCTGCGATCAAACTATTAGACCTCTCAACGATCGGGGTGGTTGCCGATATGATGCCTCTCACTGGTCTAAACCGTGCAATCACTGCTCGCGGGCTCAAATCTCTCAGTTCTAGTCTCCGCCCCGGAATACTGGCTATGAAAACTGCCATGGGAGTGGAAAGTAAAGCGCTTACCACCTACGATATTAGCTTTGGCATCGCCCCTCGTATCAACGCC
>DALYDJ010000072.1:0-4367 GCA_031973275.1 Candidatus Woesebacteria bacterium | reverse complement strand
AGGATTGAGAGAATAATGAGTGGCCATTTGAAAATAAAAATGAGGTTGCTGGCAAAAAAGAGATACGCTAGTAGAAGTCCAAGGGCTAACTCGAGGAATTGCTTGAGGGTCATATCGCCAACTAGGCGGAATTGATATTGAGTGACGTTCTGAGGGATCGGATGTTGCTGCATACCTCTAGTTTATCAGACAATCGGGAAATCAGATGATCAGGCTTTTTAGGTGCCGTCGTCTTTGAGGGTAGACCAATCAAAGGGTGTGGGACTTGGACTACTAGACTTTAGATTTGAGGAGCCAGATGACACGGGAGCGGGAGAAGGTAGGGGTTTGTCGCTAATGACGTATTTGTGGGCGTTTGAGTCGCCACCGACACTAGTTACCCAGGTGCGGATTTCACTAAAAGCCTTTTCGGGGGTGATGTTTGGGTTTTTAATCGTGATTTCGAGGATCATGGGGCCAGAGTAGACGACGCGGTAGAGGTCGGTGTTGTAGGGGGTGAATTTGCCAAGAGGGAAATCGCGACCCATCTCATTGATTACTTCTTGAGTGTAACGGGGGTCACCCTGCTGAGCAATGGTTTTAAAGTTGAGTGTCGTAATTAATTCGTTTTTATATGAAATAGATACTGAGTATTTGGTTTCGACGTGGAAATATTTCTTTGATTTTAAGACGACTATTGATTTATCGTCGCCAGCTTGAATAGACCATTCTTCGGCTGGGGCAGAAGAGATTGTTAGGAGGTTGGGGTCTATTGCTTGATCAAATTTTAAACGGACAGGATCTGTCAGAGAAACTTTTTGAGCGTCTTGGTTGGGTAACGATGATAAGAGAGTTGGGAATGGTTTAATGGGTTTGTAGAAGAGTGAAAAAATGAAAAAGAGTAAAGCGAAGACTCCGAGTACGATGATGTATTTTTTACTTAAGAGCTTTTTCATAGTATCTTTAGTCTAATTGCCTTTTAGGCATCCGGCAATGCGGTTGGTTGGCCACTGGCAGGTTTTCTCGTCTCGCACAGTCCCCATCCCGTCAAAGTTGGCATCAAGACATTTAATAATAGCCCCTGCAAGTTCAACAAAAAGGCCCGTATGTCCCCAGGTTCCGTTTTTGTCGACGAAAAAGTCACCAGGCGAACAGCTTTCTACGCCCGCAACAAAGGTGTAGCCAGAGGGATTAATAGTGTCGAGATTGTGAGCATCAGTAAAATCTCCAACCCCTCCAGTCATAATATCAACTACACTGTCAAACCCTGAACACTGGAATGCTCCGTATTGAGTGGCGGAATACCGTGCCATGTCGGAAGCAGTACCGTTGCCCAAACCTGTTTCAAAAGAGGAAAAGGCTGCCCCAGCGGCATTTCCTTTATTGAGGGGGTTGATACCTGCTTTGCTAAGTAGCTCGAATACACATTTTCCGGCGGCGAGCCTGGGGTTTGATGAATTGCCTGGTGCTTCGGCACCAGCGAGACTGCAGACGATATTGGCGACTAGTTGACCTGGTCCGGAGTCGAGGTGGACTGTGGGAGAAATAATAATAGACCAAATTACAACAAAGAACATAATAATGCCAAAAGTTACGGCAGCGGCTAGTGCAAGCAGGGCAAGGAGATTGTCCCAAACAAGTTTGAGAAAAGACTTGAGCATAGCAAGCGCTCCTGCAACAAGCGCAGGAATGCCAGCGAGGAAAGTGTTCGCCATGAGAAATAATCCCCCAAGCCAAATAGAAATGGCGCCGTAGAGATTTTTACTATCGCCATTCCAAATAGATTTGAAAAAACCAGAAACCTTTTCAAGAAAAAACTTGCCAGATTCCCAGAGAACTTGACCACCCATGAGCAGTAAACCAACTCCCGCCTCACTCGTGACGAGCTCTGTGAGTGAGAGAGCAATTTTAGAACCTAGTCCAGCCGCGAATTTATTCCCTCCAATTTCTATGGTTTTGATAACCCCCTTCAAAAAAGAGGTTTTGGCTGTAGACCAAGATTCGTGGCCGGCTTTCTTGGCTGCCCAATCAAGGAGATTACCCCATTTGCGTTCAACAAAAAATTCTCTGGCGGCGGTCCAATCAGCATTGTGTTTGATAAACCCTTCGGTAAAGTCTCCGATATGGCCAGCAATGCCAGAGAACCAAGAGGTGCTGTTTACATTTATCGCCCAGTCGTGGATATTTATGGCAATGTTAGTTTGGAAGTTGGTCCAGCGAGCATTGACTGCTCGGAATGGATCAAAAATTGAGAATTTTTCCGAGACGGGCCGATTCCAGGTTTTTGCCCAAGCATCCTGGAGCGAGAGAAAGGGGTGGTCGCGGAGTCCGGTGCGGTAGCGAGTGTTGTCGCTCATTAAACTCATCAAATTTCTGATCTCGGACAACTCATGAAGATCGTTGGTTTTGCCGTACGCTTCCACCAACGTGTTGACACCATATTTATCAGTAATCGCTTTTTGGGCACTAGCCAAGGATTGTGGGTTGGCCCAGGCAGCCTCTAGATCTACCCCAAAAGTTTCGGCGAGACTAAAAATTGCGAGGAGGCTTCTTTTGCGTGGAGTTTTGAGATCAGGACCCAGGAGTTTGTTGGTTTCGTCCACCCTCATACTTTCAAAGTAGGGGGAAAGTGGGACAAGATAAGACAAATTGGCACGAGATGTCCCACTACGCGCGAGGGCAGAAGTAATAATGTCGTCGCCACTGACATACCCCGACCTTGAGCGGTGGATAATTTCTGTGCGGATGGCGCTGACGAGCTTGGCTTTCTCGGCTGGCGTGCCATATACCATGGTTCTACCAACCAGATCATCGACATCGCTTAAACGAGGAGTTAGTGAGGAGGCGTCACGGAGCGTGGCCATGTCACGCTCATATTTGTCCTCATCCTCTGAGTAAACGTCGTTAATGGTTTCGTTGATAACCCCAACCATTTTAACGAAGTCACTCTTGCTGTCCTTTGAATATAATCGGTGAGTTTCTTTATTGATTTGCTCTTGACCAGCGACAGAGAGCAAGAGTCGGTTGAGATCGTCGGGAGTGAAGTTTGTAACCGTGCGGAAGTTGTGGTTTCCAGCTGCTACCATCTGCAAGATGAGGGCGCGTGTGTGAGGGTCAGAATTTTTGAAGATGGGGGCGTCGGTCAAGTTTTTACGCAACTTGCCTAGAAACTTGGCCTCGAGGAGCTCGATTTGCTTGCGCTGAAGCTCTGTGGATTTACGGAGGATTTCTCCACTGGGATCGGTGGGTGGGGCACCAGGCTTGACAATGGGATCTTCGAGCTGTTTGCGGATCAACTCATATTTGGCGCTGTTACTGGCTGTTTCGCCCTTTTCTCGCTTGTCGATATCCTCGAGTATTTTGGCGGTGCGTGGGAAAATGTTGCCACGATCTCCAAAAGAGAAATTTAGCTCACCACAGATGGGGCTGACGATGTCCCACATTTCTTGAGGGGTGAAGGAAACCATTTCCTTGTCGAGCTCGACCTCAAAGTTTTTCTGGGTGGAGATAAGGCGAAGGAAGTCTTTAAGTCTTGAATAATTACTTGGCCCATACTTAGAAAGATCGGCGAGGATTTTTGCTTGTTTTTCTGCTGAAGTATAGTTGTTGGCCATGAAGTTATTTTAACAGGTGAAATAGACCTGGTGTGGTAAAATTGTGAGTATGGAGAGATTTGTCACGATTAGTACGGCGAAGCTGGTTGAGTCTGCTGCGAAACAGCTTGGGAAATTGGAACCAGAACCATCAAAAGAATTGCTTAAACAAAGAGATAATCTTGGTTACGAAGGCAACGTTGAGGTTATATTGAGAGGTGTATTGTCAAGACTTTTGTTCGCCAAGAATTTTAAAGAATTGGGCGAGGTTTTGTCGGAGGCTGCAACCAAGGTTACAAGTGGCACTATAGAGCCTGAACAATTAGATCAAGTTAAAGCTAGGGTGATAGACGCAGCATCACAGATGGGGGGTGTTGAGGATCAAAAAATAGTCCAAGACGTAGAAAGATATTTTAAAGTAGGCGACTACGTGGGAGCAGCAAAAAGATTAAAGGAAGTAGCCAAGAAACCAGATTCGGGGCTTTTGGTTCCAACTGAGCAAGTAGTAATCACAGACTTTTTAGATCAAATTAAAGACAAGGCTCACACAAGCGATGTAGAATTGGATGCTTTGGCGCAAAAATATGTCGACGAAATATTAAAACCACATGGGGAATTGTTGGTAGATGAGGCAACTAGAAGGGAGGTTTTGGAAAACTTGATTTTAAGTGAAGAAATTAGGATTTTGGAGGATAAAAAAGACGTGGTTATGACTCCAGCAGACATGAAGGTAGTTATAAATGCAAATAAAAAAGTGGCGATCGCAACAGAAATTACGCCGGTCACAACAATTGA
>DALYDJ010000071.1:0-4523 GCA_031973275.1 Candidatus Woesebacteria bacterium | reverse complement strand
TGGATCTGTCACGCCAGACAATGTCTCACAGCTTCTCCCTCTGGGATTAAATGGCTTACTGGTTGCGACTGCCTCTCTTGATCCAGCTAGTTTTATTTCTATCATTCACGAGTCATCACATGTTGTTTAAAAAAATTCTCCTTGCGATATTTCTATCGTCCTTAGTCTTGGCTATATCGTGGTACGCTCGCAACCAAAATGCCAAGAACATCGTGAGCGGTGTCATCTCTGACCCAACTTCAATCCTAAATTCTTATGACGGACGCACCAACATTTTACTCATGGGAATTGGTGGGGTAGGTCACGAAGGTGCCGATCTCACCGATAGTATGCTTTTGCTTTCTCTCAACTTAAGCGCCAGCAATGCGACAACGATTTCTATTCCTCGCGATATCTGGGTTCCCTCTATGAAAGCCAAAATTAACACCGCCTATCACTATGGCAATGAGCGTCGACCGGGTGGTGGCCGCGACCTGGCAAAATCCGCCGTCTCAGAAGTTCTAGGGATCCCCGTCCACTACGTTTTACTGATAGATTTTAACGGTTTTGTGAAGGCTATCGATTCCGTTGGTGGCATCGACCTAGTGATTGATCGTAGCTTCGACGACTACAAATATCCGATCCCGGGCCAGGAATTGGCCGAACCAGAAAGTGCGCGATACGAGCACATTCGCTTTGATGCCGGACAAGCTCATCTCGACGGCTCGATGGCTCTCAAATTTGCCAGGTCAAGGTATGCCGAGGGAGAGGAGGGGACCGATTTCGCGCGTGGCAAGCGACAACAAAAAATTATTTTGGCTTTCCGAAACAAGGTTTTGTCTACCAATACTCTCTTTAGTCCTGAGATAATCGACCAGCTCAAAACCAGCTTATCCTCATCCATCGACACCGATATTACTAGCGTCGAGCAGGGTAGTCTCATCAAACTTGCTCTATCCCTGGGTAGTCAAGACAACATTTCTAGCCTTGTACTCACAGATCACTTAAAGAATCCCAAATCCAGCCGAGAATACGGTGGTCAATGGGTTTTAATTCCCACTCCTAATCAAGAGGACTTTTACGCATATGTTAAAGCAAACTTGGCTAAATAAAATTTCTCCGGTCTCACTTATTTGGATTATTGCCATTGCTATTCGTTTGTATGGTTTAACTACTCCGGCACAATATTATGATATTGGGACTTACGAATCATGGTCCCGTAATTTTTGGCTCCAGTCACCCCGGCTCTTCTTTACCAACGTCTGGTCGGACTACTTGCCTCTCCCGATTTTATCCTTCGCACCTATCTCTCTGATTGCCGATTATTTTCACTTACCGTTTGGACTAGTTTTTAAATTTATTAATAGTTTTATCGAGCTTGTATTGATTTATTTCGTCACCAAGTCTGTAGCTTCCAAATTTCTCATTCCTATTTCCTGCTTACTATTATTATCCCCAGCGTTAATCGGCGACAATTCCTTTTGGGGTCAGGTCGACACTATCCCAGCTTTGCTCGGATTATTATCCCTGACTCAAATCCTCAATCCTAAACCCGCCTCGCCACCAGGTGGTTCCTCACTCTTCTCTCCTAGCATCTTATTCGGTTTAGCAGTAGCCTACAAACCCATTATGGTACTCATCTCACCGGTTCTTTGGCTAGCTGCTGTAAGTAAAAAGGGGGGTTGGTGGCAATTCCCTCTTGTTTCTATGACAACTTTTTTTGTCACCGGGATCCCCACGGGTGGAATCAATTTTGTGCAACACATTTTTGATCGCATTACTTCCCAAACTGGTACTTATCCTTTCCTGACAGTCAACGCCTTCAATCTTTGGTCGCTTTACCCCAACTTGAGTTGGATTCCAGATTCTACCAGTGTTTTTGGGCTTACTGGGCAAATGCTAGGCAACCTGCTCTTTATTAGTATGACTTTGACAGCCATTTTTATTTGGCGCAAACGTAATTTTGACTACAAATACACTGCTCGTATTGCTGCAACCATCCTAATTCTCTTTTTCACTTTTACTACTCGGATGCACGAGCGACATCTATTGTTTGGTCTACCATTCCTCGCCCTCGCGACTATTTTTGACACCTACCTTCTCATCCCACTTGCGCTCCTGACAGCTACTTTTAGCCTCAACCTCTACGGTGCCTACTACTGGGTCAATCATGCGCAGAGGTGGCCCTTTTCTCTCGACACAATCTCCGCTATTTCATGGGTTACGGTACTTACCGCGCTTTCATTAGTCTTTGTTTGGTCATGGCCAAATCTCACAAAGTCCTTGATCAAACAATTGAAATCAAATATTTACTTGGTAGCCATCCTGACTCTAGCAATTCTTTTACGTTTTACCAATTTATCACATCCTTCTACCTATATCTTTGATGAGGTTTACCATGCCTTTACTTCGCGTGAGTACTTAAACAATCATGTCGAAGCTTGGGAGTGGTGGACGACTCCGCCCGAGGGAGTGGCCTATGAATGGACCCATCCTCCAGTTGCCAAGTATGGGATGGTGATGGGGATGCTACTCTTTGGTGAAACTAGTTTGGGTTGGCGACTTGGTTCGGCTGTTTTTGGGGTAATGAGTTTGCTTGGACTATATTTATTCCTGACCGTCCTCACTAGCAACAAACAACTTGCCCTCATCGCTACTTTTCTAGTCAGCATCGAAGGGCTCCATATCGTCCAGTCACGCATAGCCATGAACGACACCTATATGCTCTGTTTCTATACTTGGGCGTTATACTTGGCAGTAAAATCGCGCTGGAAAGGAGCCGCAATCCTTTATGGTTTAGCTCTCGCCTCCAAGTGGAGCGCTCTCTATGGGTTGTTGCCGTTAGCTTTTATTTATCTCAAACAACTCAAACTTTCACTCGTGTCAGTCCTCTTTGCCTTCCGATTGTTACTCATTGCCGTTAGCACTTATGTCATTACTTTTGCACCATTTATTTTGGCCGGTCATACTTGGCCACAGTGGTGGGAACTGCACCGTCAGATGTGGTACTACCACACCCACTTGATCGCTACCCATGCCTATCAATCTACTCCTCTCCAATGGATTTTTGATCTCCGTCCAGTTTGGTACTACGTCGACTACCAAAACAATTACCTCGCCAATATTTATGCCATCGGCAACCCAGTTATCCTCTGGTTTGGATTAATTGCGATAGTTTTACAACTCAAAAAATTGTTTTTATATCCCTACTCAGTCTTTTATTTGCTCTATTTTGTGCTTTTTATTCCTTGGGTCATCTCTCCCAGGATTATGTTTTTCTACCACTATCTTCCCAGCTCAGTTTTTCTCTCTGTCATTCTCGCAAGCTGGCTCAATGACCTATCCCCAAGGTTGCGCCTTAGTTTGCTAGTATGCTTCTCCATTAGTCTCTTAATAATCAGTCCCATGCTCTATGGCCAACCAACCTCCAACCTGTATTGGGACACGATCTTTAAACTCTTCCCGACCTGGAAATAAGACTTGTCACAACTAAAAGACTAAAACATTAATAATCCAAACACTCCAATTACTAGTAGTAGCATCCCGATTCCAATCGTCCCTGCGGTTACCTCAAAAACTCCAGTTACGGGAGTTCCCTCACTAGTGTCTGGCATCGCCGCCCTGGGAGATGGAGAAGGGTTAGGTGTCGCGGTAGTTGTCGATCCGCCTCCTAGGCCAGAACTAACACTTGGGCTCGGAGTAGGGGTAGCCGAAGCGCTCGTAGACGTTGTTTGAGCCACGGTTTTGTTTGCATCCAAGCAATTCTTTTGTGATGTATAGCATACACCCGTCGTCCGACCAGGTTCCCAGTCTTGCAAGTTCGCCGCACAAGTTTTGTTTGTTTGGCCATCACAATCAACATTCTTAGAATCATAACTACGATTAGTCGCCACACATGATTTTGAAACAGTATTAAAATAATACCGCGGTGCACATGTTGAAACAGATGCTTGGCATTGTTCTATGGTTTTAAAACAAGAACCTCTAGTCTTGCCAGGAAGAGATTCCTGCAAGTTGACTACGCATGTTTTGCCCGTACCTCCATCACAGTCTATTTCTGACGCGTTGTAACTCCTAGTCGTAGTTACGCATAACTGCGACTCGAGATTATAATAGTAGCGTTTCGCACAACTCAAATCTGGGGTAGTGTTAGTTGTCTGGTTGGTTGTAGGTGTCGAGGTT
This sequence comes from Candidatus Woesebacteria bacterium, assembly GCA_031973275.1. Classification (GTDB taxonomy): domain Bacteria; phylum Patescibacteriota; class Microgenomatia; order UBA1400; family UBA12108; genus CAJAUT01. The sequence continues at coordinate 362 of DALYDJ010000071.1, read as the reverse complement.
GTACACCACTCCTTTCCATTTGGTGGCTGTAATCCAGTGCATGTTGGAGGGTTTGCTGTTAAGCAATTTGGCTTTGCGACACAATTTGCAGTTGTGGCTGATGGCGCAACAGAGGGTGTAACATTGGAAGTCCCAGTTACATCATCACCACAATAAGGAGCAATTCTATTACCAGCAGCATTGTAGTTAAATACTTCATGCTTTCCTGAGCCACAACTTGTTGGGGAAACTTCATTAATACCCACCTTTTCTTGGCTGTATAGCAAATACCCTATCACAACTCCTATCACAATCAGGATAGGCAAAGCTATTAACAAAGCTCGTTTCATAACACCAACAATCCCAGTCCACCAATGATGAGC
>DALYDJ010000070.1:0-4602 GCA_031973275.1 Candidatus Woesebacteria bacterium | reverse complement strand
CAGCTCCGGAGACTTGATTTCGGGGCTAGGTTTGGGGCCGAGTTGAAAACTATCTTTATTGGGGAGCTTGATATTCCTGAGTGCGTGCCTGGCACGGAGGACTCCACCCGTAACTACAAGAGCGAGGATTAGTCCTATAACAACTGCCACAGTGGCTTCTTTTTTAACTTTCATCTTGAGCGTAGTGTAATGGGGGGTCATTTTAAAGTCAATGGGAATTGATCTAGATATGGAGCGACGGAGTGAGCTGGGTGCTAGTTGTGATAGAATTGACGAATGGATATAAGCTATCTTGGCAAAGGTAATTTCAAAATAAAAGCTAAAACTGGGGCTGTACTGACAGATGGTAGTAAGCTGACAATCTCCCATAAAGGCGGGGGAGATGACTTTGTTATTAACCAGCCAGGCGAGTATGAGGTAGAAGGCATCTCGGTATTTGGGTACAAGGCAGAAGCGAGCAATATTTATGTTGTGCAGTTCGAAGATCTCCGGATAGCGTACCTAGGCGAGCTCTCCAAGGCACTGAGCGAAAAAAATATCAGTGAGTTAGAAAATATTGATGTCGTGATTGTGTGTGTAGATATGCTCTCAACCAAGGAGATTGTAGAGGTGATTGCCAAACTAGAGCCGTATTATGTGTTGCCCTACGGCGATTCAATTGCCAAGTTTGTCACGGCTTATGAGCATGGGAGTAGGGGAGTAAAAAGTTTGAGTTTGAGTCGCGCTTCGTTGCCTGACGATTTGACAGAAGTGATCACGTTTGAGTCTTAAAGTCCGTCTTTCGTGAGATGGTAGAATATTCTTTAGTTAGCCATTCGTTTAGCGTGAGTGTCGCAATTATAAAAGGAGACAAGTATGTCGGCCAAAGTTCCTCCACATAGTGACGATGCTGAGCGGAGTGTGCTGGGATCGATTTTGATCGACAAAGACGCGATAGTCCAGGTATCCGAGTTTTTGCAGGCTGAACATTTTTATCAAAATAAGCACGGCGATATCTATCGCGCAATGATCATTTTGTTTGAGGCGCGAGAGCCGATTGATCTGGTCACTTTGCCCCAAAAACTTAAGACCATGAAATTGCTCGAGGCAGTGGGCGGGGTGAGCTATATCTCGACGCTAGTTGAAGGGGTGCCGAGCTCGGCAAATATTAAGCATTACGGCGAGATCATCCAAGGTTATTACACCAGAAGAAAATTGATCTCGGACTCGTCTAGTATGATCGAGATGTCATTTGACGAGGGATCTGATATCTCGGCCATCTTGGATAGTGCAGAACAAAAAGTATTCTCGCTCTCGCAGTCGAGTATGAAACAAGGGTTTACCCCGATAAGGAATGTGCTGTCGGAGAGTTTTGATCGGTTGGACGAACTATCGAAGAAGTCGGGCTCGCTCAGGGGGGTGCCATCTGGATTTACCGATCTGGATAATACCTTGGCTGGCATGCAAGACTCTAACCTGATCATCCTGGCTGCACGGCCTGGGATGGGTAAAACGGCTTTTTCTTTGAACATTGCCCAGTTTGCGAGTGTAGTAGGTAAGGTGCCGGTGGGGTATTTTTCTCTGGAAATGAGCAAGGAAGAGCTCGTGGACCGCATGCTCGTATCACAAGCCGACATTGATGCATGGCGACTGAAAACCGGCAAGCTGACGCCACAAGATTTTGAAAAACTCTCCGAAGCCATGGGTGTTTTGGCTGAGGCACCGCTCTATATCGACGATACACCAGGTATCTCGGTGCTCGAGATGCGGACTAAAGCGCGTAGGCTAAAGTCTGAGCATAACCTGGGATTATTGTTTGTGGACTACCTGCAACTGGTTAAGGGGCGCAATCTAGAGAACCGGGTCCAAGAAGTGGCTGAGATCTCTCAGGGTTTGAAAAACTTGGCGCGAGAATTGAAAATCCCGGTCGTAGCGATGTCTCAATTGTCACGGTCGATTGAGCATCGGGGAGCGGGGAGTGCACCCCAGTTATCTGATCTGCGTGAGTCGGGATCGATCGAGCAGGATGCTGACGTGGTGATGTTCCTTTACCGAGAAGACGCCGAGGATCTCTCGAGTGTAAAACTAAATATCGCTAAACACCGCAACGGGGCGCTGCGGACGATTGATCTACGATTCAAGGGCGACCGGGTCCGGTTCTACGGGGTGGATAAGGCACACTAAAGACTAATTCTCAAATCTCAAATTCTCAAATTCTCAAATGCAGGGTACAATATGCTCAATTGGCCTAGGTGGCGGAATGGTATACGCGCGAGTCTCAAAAACTCGTGGTTGTAATGACCTTGAGAGTTCGAGTCTCTCCCTAGGCACATGGCAGTTAAGGCACTCACTGAGAATGAAAACTTTAATACATTGTGTAATCAAGCATTTGCATTTTATATTGGTTGGCGATGGACATAGCACTAGGTAAAATAAGATACGGAAAAAATGGTTGGGAAAGTGTTACCTGAATATCCACAATGAAACTAGGAGGATGATTTGCGGGACGAGACCGTCGAGCATACGGGGGATGGAGTGGTGGAAAGAATGGTGGAATTGATTGAGTGGCCTGAGGAAGGCAGGTTCATATTTGAGAAAGTTACGGGGCGACTCGAGGAAATCGGGGAGGAGACCGAGAAAAGCACCCCAAATGGCATGAGACGAGAGGAGAGAGGAGATGGGGGAGAGTGGGGGATGGAAATAAATAAAAACAAAAATGCCGGCGAGGGCGAGATCGATCAGACCATGTTTGATGGCCATGGCTCTGCTTTTGCTACCGTTGCCGAGGCCGGTACCTGCGTCCCAGTGGGGTACTGCATCCTCTAGGTAGTGTGATAAAAGGATGAGGGGAATGGCTAGGGTGGGATTGCCAATTTTGACAGCAATAAAGGCACCTGTGACTGCGTGTGAAATGCTTAGCATATGATTTAGTGTAGATTGAATAGTGTATAGTGTAAAGTCTAAATATGTGGCCAGTATTAATTAGTTTAGGTCCAGTAAAAATTTACTCGTATGGAGTGATGCTAGGGTTGGGACTCTTTGTCGGTCTCTACTTTTGGTGGAAAATGGGCCGGGATGAGCACTGGGACGAGATCGCGCTGTTTGATGGATTCTTCTTGTCGGTGCTCAGCTACCTGGTAGTTGGCAGAATTGGTTACGTGATTATGCATTGGAGTGAGCTGGGGAGCCTGTATCGCAGTATGGCAGTATTGGCCTATCCAGGTCTAAGCGTGGTAGCTGGAGTAGTTGCCAGCATGGTACTCATGATCCTTTTTGCGCGTAATCATGACTGGCAAGTCTGGAAAATGGCAGATGCTTACGTCGTGAGTTTGTCCCTGATTATGGTCTTTGGCGGGATCGGTAGCTTGCTCAATGGGACTAATCCAGACTGGAGAATCAACCTCTGGGGGATGATTTTTGCAATTATTTGCTTCGCGATCGTCTCGAGGGTCAGGAAAGATTTCCGGTTTTATAGCTGGTACAAGGGGGGATCGAGTATGGCTCAGGAGGGTTTGGCTAGTTTAGTTTTTGTCAATTTGATGGGAGTCTATTACTTGGGACTACAACAATATTTGGTCGGACTAATCCTTAACCTAGGTGGAGGATATATGATCTACAAAAGGATAGGTAGACGGGAGAGCACTATCTGGGGTAAGCTAATTAGTATTATAAGGAGAAAATAATTATGCAATATCCGCGAAATGTGTTGCAATCGGTCTGGGAATATCTGAAGAAATTGGAAGGTGATCTGCTGAGACGCAAAAAATCGCTCGCTAAAGAAGATCCGTTTGCCGACGCAAGTCGACTAAATGATAATGCGAGTGATGATACAGAAGCAGCAGAGCAATTTGGCCATGCTCAGTCAGCGGCCCTAGGGCAAGAAACTAGTTTTGCCCTTAAGCGAGTCAGAGATGCCATGACGAGAGTGGATGATGGGACCTACGGAAAGTGTGTAAAATGTGGGGAAATGATCGACACTGATCGTCTGGGGATCGACCCAACGGCAGAGCTGTGTATGGCATGCGCCAAGAAAGCAAAGTAAGTAAATGTTAAACCGTGGGATTTCGTTTGGACTGTTTGGGGGGATATCGATCTGGATAGTGGTGCTAGCGTGGGTTGGTTTGTTTGTTTATATGGTCAAGTCTATCCGTGCAGGAAAAATGCGGGAATTGTGGGAGCGAGTTGCCATAGGACTGATACTAGCGGGTGGGGCAGGGAATATCTCTAGTCGGTGGGTGAATGGAGGTGTCGTGGATAATCTCAATTTCTTGGGACTTTTTTATAATAATGGGTGGGATTGGATGATAGGGATTGGAGTGGGTATATACATAATCCAGCTCGTCGGACGTAAATTTTTATCTCAGGTACATGCGACGTAGTGCCTGTAGTTTCGAAAAAATTTCATCCGTCAATCTGGATTTAAATTCGCTTCAAACACCAGGGAGACTGGTACAATAGCGGTATGGAAATACCCATTATTTTTGAAGATAGTGAGATAGTCATAATCGATAAGCCCTCCGGCGTCGTATGCAATAGAGCAGATACTGTAGAGAGTGAGACTCTGCAGGACTGGTTCGCCAAACGATATAATCTGCCAATTGTTGATGTGCAAACTAAATTTGG
>DALYDJ010000069.1:4114-4836 GCA_031973275.1 Candidatus Woesebacteria bacterium | reverse complement strand
TCGAAGATCTTGCCTTCGACGTTCATGCTGGCAATACGCACCTTGAGCTGCTCAGCGACTTTGAGCTCGTGGCCACTATAGGTGTGGACGACGTACCACTTGGCTTTAGCTTCGAGACCTTCGTTTTTTTCGTAGATGACGTGGTAGGGGTTGTTTTCGCGGACTTCGGAGAGGATATCACCGTTTTTGGCATCTTCTAGACGCTCGGTAAGGTTTGCGTCTGGATTTTTGATATCTAGAGTTGTGTCATCTGACATGGTTTATTCTCCTATTATCTATCATCTAATTTGGGGGAACTTGTCAAGTATAACACAATCTCAGTAGATAGGAAACAGTTGATAGGTATTAGGAATTAGGCAAACCCAGATTATTTAAGGAATAATCCCAATAGACTGGTAAAGAGATAGTCGAGTCCGCCGATATAGAGACCGACCGCGAGTGAAGCAAGGATAATAATCATGGTTAAGTGAAGCGATTCCTCTCTGGTAGGCCAGGAAACTTTGGCTAGTTCCACACGGACTTCTTGCAAATATTTGACAATGTTCATAAGAGATATATTATCATATATCCTGTTAGTACTTAGTAACCTTAATTATGCTAATATACTTTTTATGAGCGATACAATTTTGGTCAATTTGAAAGTGAGACTCGATCAAACGATCGAGGTGGTAAAGAAAGATTTGGGTAGTGTGAGGACTGGTCGTGCCAAGCCGTCACTGGTT
>DALYDJ010000069.1:0-4104 GCA_031973275.1 Candidatus Woesebacteria bacterium | reverse complement strand
AGGCGTATGGGACCATGATGTCGATCAAGGAGCTAGCTACAATCTCGGCACCAGACACGACTTTGATTGTGATCTCTCCCTGGGACAAAGGGTTGGTTGCGGCGATATCATCGGGGATCCAGAAATCTGGTCTCAATATCCAACCAATCGTAGATGGTGATACCGTCAAAATCTCTATTCCCGCCTTGACCGAGGAGCGTAGGTTGGAATTGGTCAAATTGGTGCACCAAAAACTAGAGTCGGCAAAAGTTATGATCCGAGGAGTACGGACTGAGATCAAAGAACAGATCGAGGCTCAAGAGGGTGAGGCTGGGATATCGGAGGATAGTATCAAGGCTTGGCTAGAATCGATGCAAAAGACGATTGATAGTTATATGCTAAAAATTGACGAAATTGGTAAAGATAAAGAAAAAGAATTAATGACTCTCTAAGGAGGTACGTTATGCAAAAAGTAACCAAAGCTGTTATTCCTGCTGCTGGGTTTGGAACTCGTTTCCTCCCACAAACCAAGGCGATGCCCAAGGAGATGCTCCCGATCGTAGACAAACCAGTGATCCAGTATATCGTAGAAGAGCTAGTCGAGGCCGGGATCACCGATATTATTATCGTGACTGGCTACCACAAGCGGACAATTGAAGATCACTTTGATAACCCGTCGACTGATCTAATTGAAAACCTGAAGATGGGTGGAGAAAAGAAAAAGCCACTCCTAGAATCGGTGATGAAGATCTCGAGTATGGCCAACTTTGCCTACGTCCGCCAGAAGGGACCGTATGGAAATGGGACACCGCTCATGAATGTCCGTCATTTGATCGGCAACGAACCATTTATCTACACTTGGAGTGATGATTTTATTGCCGCAGATCCCTCTAGATTTAAACAATTGCTGTCTGCCTATGAGAAGTATGGCTATAGTTGTATGGCCAGCGTGCGAGCCAAAAGCGACGCGGATTATGATCGTTATGGCTTTGCCGCCGGAGAGGAGATCGAGCCAGGGGTGATTGACTGTACCACAATTATCGAGAAGCCAGGTAAAGCTAACGCGCCGTCTGACTTGGCCAATGTCTCTGGTTTCTTGTTTACTCCAGATATTTTTGATTACCTGGATACTGTCATGTCCAACCTGAAACCGGGCGACGAGTTTTATTACAACGATGCGCTCAAACTGATGCTCAAAGATGGTAAGCACGTACTCGCGACCGAGATCAAAAATGGCAAGTACTATGATACGGGCAACAAGCTAGAGTACATGAAAACCCAGATAGAGTTTGCACTCAAGGATCCCTCGATGAACGGGGATCTCAAGCAATTTATCAAGGGGTTGAGTCTCTAGCGTTTAAGCAACACTATCGCATTAGATGTCCTGGGCAGGTATAATACAAAGGCTGTCTGGCCGACGTAGCTCAGTTGGTAGAGCGCATTCTTGGTAAGAATGAGGTCTCGGGTCCGATTCCCGACGTTGGCTCCAAATAATTTACAATTTAATAGATGCTGAGGTACTCAAGCGGTCAACGAGGGCAGACTGTAAATCTGCTGCTTCACGGCTACATAGGTTCGAATCCTATCCTCAGCACAATCATAGGATGAGAACCTATCGTGAGAATCACACTTCAGGTGCGAAGCACCTGAGAAATGTATCCAGACGTGAAACAGTCTGGGATACCTATCCTCAGCACCCCAGATTACTTCGTATCTGGGTGCATTTCTCACGTTCCTACGGAACTTGATGTGTAGCACAATTATTCTCATTCCATGAAATGCCCCACAGTAGGGGCGTACGAAGAAGCTTTCCCCGGTAAAACCAGGTGGGTGAGCTAATCTAAAACCCAATGGGAGTTAGATACGGGCTCTCCCTTTAAAAGCAACTTATGGAGGAAAAAATTCCTCGCATTGTCCCAATTCTGTAGGGCAAGTCTGACTATAGTTGATTATGTGTCACGATGCAAGGTGCGGTGACTGGTCTAGAGCTATAATGAATTCATGAAGAATGATTGGCAAGATGATTTGGTTTTGAGTAGCCAACAAAAACGTCGAGGATACGGGGTGGCCAGGACTACTGCCCAGTCGCTAGATACCAGATTGAGGGTGCGAGCGATCTGGGGTGTTTTTGTGGTCGGGATCGCGCTACTAATCGCCAAAATATTCTATTTGCAGGTGATCGAGCGAGGCCAACACCAACTGAGTTCTTATGCCAATCATATCGAACTCAAACGAGTAAAGGCAGAGAGGGGTAGACTACTTGATCGACGTGGAGTGGTTATTGAGCCAGCCCCGGCTACCGCCCCAATCGTGGGATATGTCTCTGAGGTGAGGGAAGACGAGCTGGGGTGTAGAGAGGGTTTGTGTTATACGCTCGGGAGTTTGATTGGGCGAGCAGGAGTAGAAAAAGTATTTGAAGCTAGTTTACGAGGGCGAGATGGAGGGAGACTGGTCGAGGTTGACTCTGGTGGTAACGAAGTGCGTGAGCTGGGGAACAATCTGCCTGAGTCCGGCGAGGATCTCCAGCTATCGATTGATGCCAGACTCCAAGAGGTGATGTATCAATCTTTGGCGGGACGCAAAGGATCGGCGGTAGCGATCGATATGCAAGGAAGGGGCCTAGGCCTCGTTAGCTCTCCCGCGTATGATCCACGGAATCTCGGTGATTTTTTGCAGGATAAAGAACAGTTATATTTTTTGAACCGAGCGATTGGCGCGACTTATCCACCTGGGAGCGTGTTCAAGCTGGTGACCGCGTATGCCGGTCTAGCAGAAGGTAAGATTACCAAAGATACCCAGTACGAAGATAGTGGTGAGCTAAAAGTAGGTATATATCGCTACGGTAACTGGTATTTTGACCAGTATGGCAAGACGGAAGGAAAGGTAAACCTGAGTAGAGCACTAGCCAGGTCGAACGATATCTATTTTTACAAAGTAGGTGAGGAGATAGGCGTGGGTCCGCTAGTTTTGTGGGCGAACAAGATGGGGCTAGGACAAGAGTCGGGGATTGAGCTCCCTGGTGAGCGGGAAGGTCTCGTACCAGATGAGCTATGGAAAGAGCGCAAGACAGGCGAAAAATGGTTTTTGGGCAATACATACCATATGGCAATTGGGCAGGGAGATCTGCTGGTGACGCCTCTGCAAGTCGCTAGAATGACTTTGTCGGCGGTCTCTGGGAGATTGTGCAAAATTACCTTATTAAAAAACTCCATGGTCAGCTGTAGTGATCTAGGGCTCAAGACGGATGATTTGGCAATAGTTAGGGAGGGGATGGCTAGCGCGTGCGCAAAAGGGGGAACTGCGTTTCCGTTTTTTGACTCTAATCCATATGTTTTGTGCAAAACGGGGACGGCACAACACTCTGGTCAGGTAGGGGAAGAAGATCTACCACATGCATGGATCACGGTCGCCTACCCAGGGGAGAACCCCGAGATGATATTGACTGTCATGTTGGAGGCGGCGGGAGAGGGCTCGGCCGAGGCTGGGCCAGTAGCCAAAGGGATTATTGATGGGTGGAAAAATAATTCTCAAATCACAAATTCTCCAATTCTCAAATGAGATTTTAATTTAGTTCTTGAGAATTTAGGATTTAAGATTAATTCTTGAGCCGCCTCTGGGATTCGAACCAGAGCAAACTACAGTTTACTGTCGGTCTAGCTCTGCTAGACTTGAAAAATATGCGAGCGGTGGCGAGCACTCATACAGCAAACTGTACCTGGTGGTGTAGATCAGAAAGAAGCTTGGAGTCTTGGTTAATTGGTTGAGTTGAGCCGCCTCTGGGATTCGAACCCAGCACCTACAGTTTACAAAACTGTTGCTCTACCGAATGAGCTAAGGCGGCAATTATCATATTTTATTGTTAACTCATTCTACCGAATGGCATCCCAGACTGCTATCGCGTCTGGATACATATCTCAGGTTCCTGCGGAACTTGATGTGCAGCTAAGGCGGCGTCCCATGCTGCTATTGCGCCTGGACGCATTTCTCATGTCGCTATGGCGACTTGAAGTGCAGCATTAGATGAAAGTTATTTTACTATGAAAAGTTAGGCTTGTGGGGCAGGAGCGGCTGGAGCGGCTGGTGCTGGAGCGGCGGCAGAGGAGATTTCGCTGGCAGTAGAAGACT
>DALYDJ010000068.1:320-4842 GCA_031973275.1 Candidatus Woesebacteria bacterium | reverse complement strand
TGTACACAAAATGGCCTAAGCGGGATATGGGGAGGGCAATCGTCTAACAATATCCCCTCTAATTCAGGACGCTGTGTGGATTGCACTACGAGTCCAGTCCTATGCTCCTCTCCATTTGCTTTAAATATGCAAGTTGCATGAATTAAATCATTTCCTACTGGTACATTTATGTTAATTGTTGATAGTTGCTTCCTATTCAAACGTGAGTAAGCAAGATACCTTAGCCATAACAGCTCCGCTGCATCACAAGCAGGTTCTGAAATACTATCGTATTCAGGACAAACACTAGCAATTTCTTGTAATCTGGATAAACCCATAGTGTGGAATTATCACAAATAAGCAACAATATGTAAACTGCTCAAGGTTCTAACACGCTCTCTTATCCCATCCAAAATATATCAAAGTACATCACTATATCAAAGATATCTTACATCAAGTTCTTGTAAGAAATTTTAAGATAACTTTATCTACGCTATAATTACATTATGAAAATAGGTTTTATAGGCCATGGTCGACATGCACAATCCAACTTATACCCATCACTCAAGTTCTTGGGTATTCCCATTCAAGCTATAGCCACCACCTCACAAAAAACTGCAGAGCAAGCAAAATTTAGCCAAAATGCTAAAGCATGTTATTCAAACTATAAAGAAATGTTTAGTCAAGAAGATTTAGACTGTGTCTTTATTTCAGTATCAGGAGAATCCCATCCACAAATTGTAAAAGATGCCTTAAATGCGGGATTACATGTTTTTGTAGAGAAACCGCTCAGCCTCACTCTAAAAGAATCAAAAGAAATCCATGAATTGTCTCAAAAAACCGGAAAATTTGTACAAGTTGGATATATAAAACGCCACGCTATTCCATATCAAAAAATCCAAGAATTGCTAAAAAATATTGGCACCATCACTTCAATAAATGCAACCTTTGGTTGTAGAAACTTTGCAAAAGACGCCTCAGACTACTTGTTGCAAGCAGCGATTCACACTATTAATCTCGTTCAATCCTACGCTGGAGAGATACTTGAGATGAATACAATAATTTCAGAAGTTGGTACCAACTTTACAATTTTAAGTATTGCGAGAGGTAGCAATCATATTCCAGCTTCACTTACATTGATCGCAGCCGACGCATGGAGCAAACTGAATGAAGAATTAATATTAACTGGAACAAAAGGTTATATTAAATACAACAACAATTCTGATCTAGAAGTACATATCAACAATATGTCAAAACATCAAAAACCTCGATGGCAAGAAATGGACGAAATTACCAACCTATATACAACAGTTTCTACAACAAGCTCTGGCTCTTTCCAAGATCTGTACCAAAAGGGTTTTATTCCAGAGATCTCAAGCTTTTTGGAATGCGTAAAAAATAACAGGCCACCAATAACCGATTCTCTCGACAATCTCAAAACTATGGAGTGGGTAGAAAAATTACTTAAGTAAATAAGGTTCTAACACCTTTCAGTAACTGACCCAATATTTTTTGCTACAATAACTAAATGAAAACCTTAGCCACGAGCATAGCCGAGTACAACTCGCTCCTTGCGCCCACAGATCGATCTATTTGCGATCTCCTCAAAAAATCGATTGACCAGGTCCTCACTCCCACTGCCAGCAAGCTCTGGCATGGTCATCCTGTCTGGTTTATCAGCGACAACCCCATCGTCGGCTACGCGAAGCTCAAAAACTGTGTCCAACTCCTGTTCTGGAGTGGCCAATCCTTTGATGAGCCAGGCCTGCAAGTCGAGGGTAGTTTTAAAGCCGCTGCGTTTCGTTATACTTCACTAGACCAAGTCAATCTCGACGATCTCCATCGCTGGCTAGGAAAATCAAAAACAATCCAGTGGGATTATAAAAATATCGTCAAACACAAAGGTCAGCTCAATCGACTTTCTATTTTACCCAACTAATTCACTTTCGCACTATAGTATTATTTTTATTACTCAATCGATTAATTAGGTCTTTTAGGGCAGTCCAAATCAAAGTAGTTAGGGCATGCTTATGCACTTCTGCATGCATTCCGTCCCACAAATCTAATAAAGCTAATGCTTTGAATCGCTTTTCAATATCTGGGGGCGACATAGACAACATATTCTACGCTACATATCCTACAATTGTAGCTCTTTGATCTCTTGCCAAGTGGCTAGGGTTAGCTAAAATCAAACTGTGCAAACCCACTACGACAATCTCATTCTCACTGGCTCCATCTGTCTCGACCGCATCATGAACTTTAACGGTCGCTACAAAGACATGATCCAGCCAGACAAGCTACACGTACTCTCCATCTCTATCCTCGTAGACAACTTAACCAACTCTCGGGGCGGGACCGCCGCCAACATTGCCTATTCGAGCGCCTTGCTGGGTGACCAGCCAATCCTCCTGGGCTCTGTAGGTCACGACGTCAAGCAGTACATCTCCGATCTAGCAGATGTTGGCATCGACACCTCAAACATTTTCTACAGCGACTTACCCACCCCCACGTTTACCGTCATGACCGACAGCGACGACAATCAGATCGGTGGCTTCTACCCAGGTGCAATGTCCGACATCTCCGCTCTCACCCTCAAACCCTGGTACGGTAAAAATCCTTTGGTTGTGATCTCGGCGAACGATCCCACCGCCATGGACCAGCTAGTCAAAGAATGTGTCATTCACAATCTCGATTATGTCTACGATGTCGGCCAGCAGGTCACCAACATCTCCGTTGAACAGCTAAAGTTAGGCTTATCAAAAGCCAAAATTTTATTTGTCAACGACTATGAACTAGGCACCATCATCGGGCGCACAGGCCTTAGTGAGTCCGATCTCACTAGCATGATCCCCCTCATTGTCACCACGCTCGGGGCAGAGGGTACCCGCCTCACTGGGTCCACCATTCCTTCACCCATCTCAGTCAAAGCAATTAAAAACATTAAAGTCGTCGATCCAACCGGTGCTGGCGATAGCTATCGAGCCGGTTTCCTCCACGGCTACCTACGAGGAGACTCCTTGAATGTTTGTGCCGAGCTCGGCTCCACTGTCGCTACCTATACAATCGCCCAACGCGGCACTCAAACGCACCACTTTAACCTTGATGATGTTGTTAAAAAACACTATAGTGCATACGGGAGGAATATATGAGAGATTACAAAATCAAAGACATAAAACTAGCCGCCTGGGGTAGAGACGAAATTACGCTAGCCGAAAAAGAAATGCCTGGACTCATGTCCCTCCGACGCGAATTTGGCAAAAAACAACCCCTCAAAGGCGCCCGCATCTCAGGCTCTCTCCACATGACTATCCAAACTGCGGTACTCATCGAAACCCTCAAGTATCTGGGGGCCGAAGTACGCTGGGCATCCTGCAATATTTTTAGTACCCAAGATCATGCGGCGGCGGCCATAGCCCAGGCTGGCATCCCGATCTTCGCCTGGAAAGGGGAAACGGAAGCCGAGTACTGGTGGTGCACCGACCAAACCCTCAAATTCAAGGGTGGTCTCGGTCCCAACCTCCTGCTCGACGATGGGGGAGATCTGACTAGTCGTATCCACACCAAATACCCCAAACTGCTCAAAGACATTCGCGGAGTCTCCGAGGAGACGACGACTGGCGTGCATCACTTATATCAAATGGTGGCCAACAAAGAGCTAAAAATCCCCGCTATCAACGTCAACGACTCCGTCACCAAGTCCAAATTTGACAACAAATATGGCTGTCGCGAATCTTTGACTGACGCCATCAAACGTGCCACCGATATCATGCTAGCGGGCAAAGTCGCGGTCGTCGCCGGTTTTGGCGATGTCGGCAAAGGCAGCGCCGAGTCTCTACGCGGTTTTGGTACCCGTGTGCTCATCACGGAAGTAGATCCGATCTGCGCTCTCCAGGCGCTCATGGAAGGGTACGAGGTCGTGACCATGGAAGAGGCCGTCAAGGAAGCCGATATTTTTGTCACCGCCACCGGCAACAAAGACATCATCACTATCGATCATATGAAAAAAATGAAAGATACCGCGATCGTTTGCAATATCGGTCATTTCGACGTCGAGATCCAGGTCGATGCCTTAAACAAATTCAAAGGGATCAAAAAACACGAGATCAAACCCCAGGTAGATCTCTACACTTTCCCCGACGGTCACCGCATCATCTTGCTGGCAGAGGGGAGACTGGTCAATCTAGGTTGTGGCACCGGCCACCCCAGTTTTGTCATGTCCAACAGCTTTAGTAATCAAGTCCTCGCCCAAATGGAACTCTGGACCAAGCAGTACGAGCTAGGAGTATATCGCCTACCCAAGCACTTGGACGAAAAGGTGGCAGCCCTACACCTCGAGCAGCTAGGTGGCAAACTCACCAAGCTGACCAAGGATCAGGCCAGCTATCTGGGTGTACCTGCTGCCGGGCCCTACAAGAGCGATCACTACCGGTATTAATACGTCTCGTTACTTTTGGACTAGAACCACACTATCACGATTGATTGAGTGAATTACTCCCGGCGAGTCCGTCGTCCAATCAGGGTCTCTTAGCCAAGACTCTTGAAT
>DALYDJ010000068.1:0-310 GCA_031973275.1 Candidatus Woesebacteria bacterium | reverse complement strand
GAACAGCTCGGTGGCAAACTGACCAAATTGTCCAAAGAGCAGGCTAAATACATCGGTGTCCGCGCCACTGGTCCATTCAAGCCAGATCACTACCGGTATTGACCTTATTGTTAAACTACACAGATGATTAATGTAGATGGCTTAGTTATTTCCTCTTATGACAGCAGAGGTGTCGAAATAGGAGAGGTTGGAAGTATAGCATTTTATGATTTCGGACCATTCCATTATTGCGTTGGCTTCCAACGTATAGGTCAGAACATGAAGGAACCTAGCCACTGGATCTACAATCACACAGCAATTCATGTCGGAC
>DALYDJ010000067.1:1648-4908 GCA_031973275.1 Candidatus Woesebacteria bacterium | reverse complement strand
AACCTAGATCCAGACGATGCCGAAGAAATCTTAACTATTTTTCCCGATGGCAAATCTGGATATTAATTATTCACCCGTTTCTTGGTCTATAATCACCTCATGCACTCACTAGTTTTTTTTGGCTCAGACACTTACTCAGCGACCGCGTTAGGGCACATCATCGACAATCAAGTGGTGGCAAAAATAGCCAAAATCACTATTATCACCGACCGACCAAAACCCAAAGATAGGAGTCAGGTGGTAGAGCCAAACCCAGTCGAAAAACTCGCCATTACGCATGATTTAAAAGTATCCTACTATCCATCCAATCCAGATGAAATGAACACTTTTATTGAGTCTCTAAAAACTAATTCCTCTTTCCTAGATACTGATTCCAAAACCATTGGTCTCTGCGCCTCTTTTGACCACCTATTGCCAAAAGATATTATCGATCTTTTTGATGGCAATCTCTACAACCTCCACCCCTCCCTCCTCCCCCAGTACCGCAATGTCTCCCCCGTGCAATACGCGATCGCACTCGGCGACAGAGTAACTGGCATCACCCTTTTTCGTATCGCCCCCACGATCGACGACGGCGTGATCATCGCCCAAGCTAGCGAGCCCATCCTACCCTCCGATACTACATCCACTCTCACCCCCCGCCTTTTCGCCCTAGGTGCAGAACTATTTCTAAGCTTTCTGGACAACCCCACTAAAACACCCGCACACCACTCCGAAGCTCGACAGAGCGAAGGATGGATCTTCACCCGCCGCCTCAAGCGCGATTCTGGCTACATCGAGTGGGGAGTTCTCCACAAACTCCTCAAAAATCAGCCTGTTTCGATCAATGAATCAACCAATGCTTTGCTCAACCTGCGCCTAGCAAGAGAAAAGACCATATCCTCAAATCTAGAATCTAGCGTCTATCTACTAGATTTAATGCGAGCGTTAAATCCTTGGCCGACTATCTGGAGCCTCGTGCCCAGCAAAAAGGGTGATCTGCGCATCACGCTAGTTCACACCGATCCTCTCTCCTCTCCCCAAACTCCTAGAATCTTGCTTGCCGGCAAACCCAAGCCCATATCCTATTCTGACTTCGCGAAGTATTATTTGAAAATTTGAAAATTTGTGATTTGAGAATTGTTATCTCCCCCACCTCTCTCTAGACACTCTTATCACCTTGTCCCTATTCTCATTCCGACTCGCAGGCAGCGGGAGTGTCCTAGCCACAAACGCCCGCCCCGACATGGCATCCACCATCAGTCGCACCGCTATCTGGTAATTCTCTAGATTCACCAGGTCTTTGTCCGTAAAGACATCGCCGAATTCTTTCATGATGATCCGGGCATCGTCCGCCCCGATAGTGAACGAAATGATCGACCCAGCGTTCCCCAGGATCGCCTTTTGCACTTCCAGGGGGATTTGCGCCATATATTGGTTGGCTAGCGTCAAATTTAGCTTGTACTTGCGCGCCTCCGAGAGAATTTTAATAAATGATTCAGTGGCAAAGTTCTGGAACTCATCGACATACAGGTAAAAATCTCGCCTTTCTGATTCACTTTGATCCACTCTATTCATGGCCGCCAACTGGAACTTGGTGATCAGCATGGCTCCAATCAGGGCTGCGTTATCCTCCCCCAGTTTGCCCTGAGAGAGATTGGCAATCAAGATCTTGCCTTCGTTCATGATCGACTCCATATCGATCGAGCTTTGCGGTCGCTCGATGATCGCTCTGATCAGGGGTGAGCTGATAAACTGTCCCACTTTGTTTAGGATCGGACTGATCGACTCTTGGAGCATCTTCTCTGGCATCCGGTCGAACTCGTTCTCAAAATATCGCTTAATCACCGGATCACTCACCTTGGTCATGGCATTGCGACGGAAGTCCCGATCCGTCAGGATCCTCGGCACATCCACCAGTGTCATATCAGGGATCTCAGATAGGGCCAGGAGAGTGTTACGCAAGATATACTCTAGCCTAGGTCCCCAGGAGTGGCCGTACAGTTTGTTAAAGATCGCCACAATCCCAGACACCATGAGCTCACGCTGAGCTGGGTCTTTGACCTCCAATATATTCAGTCGTACCGGCCGGTCACGATCGATCGGGTTAAAGTAGACGACATCATTGATCCTCGAGGCCGGGACGTAATTCATGATCGTGTCCGAGAGATCGCCGTGGGGATCGATAATTGCCACCCCTCGCCCTTTTTTCATATCGTCGATAGCCATATTGGCGATCAGGGTCGATTTACCCGTACCCGTTTTACCTATCGCCCAGAGGTGGCGGCGGCGGTCAACATCTTTGATACCAAAGATCAGGTCGCGATTTTTAAAGACTGCTCGCCCAAAGAAATTGATTTGTTGCTTCTCCTCCTCGCTGGCCCCTTCGGCAACCGGCAAATTCTCTGGTGGCTCGCTAAACACATTTTGCCCCCACAAGATCATCGGGATCCGCACTTTATCAGATGGCAAGTGCCACACCGTCGCGAGCTCTGTCACCGAGACCACTCTTTTCCCACTCGCTTTACGCTCAAGTAGTTCTTTTTTTGCTTTACTTATAAATAGCGGTCTACTCAGTCCCCAGCTATTACCCATCGGATTGGCAAATACCCCAAATACAGCTCCCATCTCACTCAGTCGCCCAGGGTTGGTCACCCCTATCCTAGCGGTGACACTAAATCCTGCTTGGCTGATTTTCTCCTCTATTCCCCTGGCATTCGGCAGTGTCCCCCTTTTCTCCTGGTACCCATTTTGGGTCTTGGTACTGCCCATATTGCGGCCATTGTCCAGCGCCGCCCTTCCAGCACTCTGCCACCCACTGGGGGCCGCCCCTATCACCCACTGCATCCAGATCACTTCGGATGGTTCTGCCTTGGACATCACCGACAAATATGAATTGATCGGATCAGTATCGCGGAAATCGGCCCAGGTTTTGAGGGGGTAAAAGCTAGCCAAATTGAGCTTGAGCTCGCCGACAGTGAGTTTGTCTCCAAATGTCTGTAAGGGGTCCTCGATCGGCACGATCACAGCGAGCGGATAAGTAGATTGGATCTGGGAGATGACAAATTGAATCAGATGGCTCGACACCGTAACCAGGAAACGGATTTTTTGCTCCCAGACAGCCACCTCTAGGGCGATCACAGGCCTCGGCTCCCCTTTGATCACCACGTCAAACCACGATTTGTGGAGCATAGCGGGGAAGGTAGAGAGGAAGGTCGCGGCCGACTCGGCGGTCACCTCGGTCTCGCGCGGTATCGTGACGAGTAGCGTGGTTAATTTGG
>DALYDJ010000067.1:0-1548 GCA_031973275.1 Candidatus Woesebacteria bacterium | reverse complement strand
GTGCAAAGCTTGAGTTTGAGACTGGATTCCCCCATCTTCATTCGATGTGCGTGCAGATTGGGTTTGCGGATCTTCTGGGTACGGTTTTTCGCGTGGGACACGTTGTGCCCTACATCTCTCTTTTTTCCGCACAGATCACATGCATTTGCCATAGGTTGAAATTTTAGCACAAAAGATAAAATTACGCACTAACCGAGCCGCGGCTACGGAATAGTAGCGAGGCACCGATTGCGAGTCCTACGATGACTAGTATTACCACGAGGAGCGAGGTTACGATCTTACCGACCACTGCCCCAGCCGTACTTGTCGTCGCCGTCACAGCTGTATTGGTGGTTGTAGTCTTGGTGCCGGTTGTAGCTGTAGTTACAACAGGAGCCGAGGTTACTTGGCTCTTATCAAAGTTAAAAGTAGCGACCTTACCAGATACAATCTGTTTATCACTCATTTTGCGAACCAAGCTATTTTGCTCGGCTGTGATATAGACACCTTCAAATGCACTAGAGATATTGCCAGAAAAATAACCTTTATCGATCTCGGCTATCCGGATCACATCACCATTGTTTACTGCTTTGCCCCACAAGACATATTTATTGTAGGTAGTTTCGTAGGGATAAACTAGCCCATCACAGCGCCCAGTCACCCGGTAGTAACCATCTTGATAAATCGAGATACCTTTACAAGAGACGTTGTTACCAGTCAAATCCAGATTACCCTCGCGAGCAAAGGTTGGATTGGCAAATAAAAACGACAAAGCAACAAGCGCCAATAGTTTTTTCATATGTCCCATAATATAACATATATTCTTCCAATGTCAATGCTATACTTACCCTTCTATGGAATTTATTATCAAGGCACTTATTTTTATCGTCGCTCTGACTATCCACGAATTTGCTCATGCCTATACGGCCGACAAACTGGGTGACCCCACCCCTAGGAGTTATGGCAGACTTACCCTCAACCCCCTGGCTCACCTCGACTTACTCGGAACTCTTGCGATTATCTTTATTGGCTTTGGCTGGGCACGGCCAGTCCCGTTTGACCCCTACAACCTCCGCAACCCGCGCAAGGACTCGATGTTAATCGCCCTCGCCGGACCAGCCTCCAATCTCCTCTTAGCCGTGGGATTGAGTCTCATCATCCCATTTTTACCCCTGTCATTATTTAGCACGATCCTCACCTACCTCGTACTAGGCAATGTTAGTTTAGCCATTTTCAACCTAATCCCCATTTTCCCGCTAGACGGAGAGAAAATCCTCGGCGGTCTCCTCTCCCCCGATTTATACCGAGAATACTCCCAGGTCATGGCTCAGTACGGGACTATTATCCTGGTGCTCATGTTACTCCCCATCGCTGGCGGTACCTCTCCTATCTCCGCGCTAATCTCCCCGGTCATTTCCTTTGTCGCCGGTTTACTACTCTAGTTTGCAAAACGGGACTTCTTAAACAACTTGGGTTAAAATACTCATACAAACACTAGGCCTGTCGTTCAGCGGTAGGACAGAGGTCTCCAAAACCTCTAACGAAGGTTCGATCCCTTCCGGGCCTGCA
>DALYDJ010000066.1:0-4917 GCA_031973275.1 Candidatus Woesebacteria bacterium | reverse complement strand
TATGACTTTATCCGCCGTGCATCGTCGGCTACATATGCCGGTGGCGGATCTTATGAAAAAGTTGTGGAGCGACCAGGATTCCTGGAAATGGTTTTTCGGGACGGCGATTGGTCCTATCGTGATAGCTACACTGGATTTTATCGATCGAGCGGATCCGAAGTTGTTCGCTTTCAAAACCAAGTAGTCTGGGTTTCCAACTATTGCGGTGGGATGGCCAAGGGACACGAAAATTTAGCAAATGAAACCTTCAATTTTCTAAAGCAAGCCATGCAAGCCAAGCCGGATAACATGCAAGTTTTCCGGGGTCCAGACCATTTTGAAGATGGAATCTGGAAGTACTTCTATCAACAAAAAGGTGACGTATTATCGTTCTCAGGGTACGAAGAAATTACCAAAGACAGCATCCCAGTTTTTTCTCATGAAATTATCGGCGGAGTTGTTATTAATAAATAATATGCCGCAAAAAATATATATTGTTCGCCACGGTGAAACTGATTACAACGCAGAGCGTCGCACACAAGGGTGGCTAGATATTCCACTCAATAAAACGGGTCACGCCCAAGCAATGGCCACTTCCGCCAAACTTGTAAACATAAAGGTTGATGCTCTCTATAGTTCAGATTTGCGCCGAGCTCATGAAACAGCAGATACGATCGCGAGGGCTCTCAATACACAAATTATTTTAACTAAAGCTCTGAGAGAGCGGGACATGGGAGTATTCTCCGGGTGGCGAAGAGGGTTCGAACAAGACTTAATCAAAGATCGCTTATGGGGTGAGTTTGAGACTGCGCGCGACAACGAAGATATGGATTGGAATGAACATGGCGGTGAATCTATGCGGCAAATGACTGAGCGAATAGCCATGTTTATGAATAAACTCCACGTACTCCATACAGATCAAAAAGTTATCATAGTTAGCCACGGAGGGACTATTAATCGTATCCTAGAACACTACCATGTCAAATCCTCGAGTGAAGGGTATCGCATGATCGGTAACGCCTCTGTCCTAGTCCTGACTAAACAATCGACTACCTATAGCCTCGAGGAACTATGATTGCAGATCTCACTCCAATCGAACAGGTCAAAGCTCACTTTGCAAAGGCTGACCCCAAAATACTCGCCGTACTCGAAACAGTCAATCTCTCCGATTGGTTCGAAGATCGTCCATCTGCCGATCATTTCTACAACTTGACTCGCAACATCATCTACCAGCAACTGGCCGGCAAAGCCGCCTCCACCATCTTTGGTCGATTCAAAGATTTGGTCGGTGATGTAACTCCCGAAAAAGTAATCGCATTTGACGATCAATCATTTCGCGATGTCGGACTCTCATGGGCCAAAGCCAAATATGTCAAAGATCTCGCTTCAAAAGTTATCAGTGGCGAGGTAGTGCTCACAAATATTGACACTCTAGACAATGACGCAGTCATATCGGAGCTGACCAAGGTCAAAGGGATCGGGCTGTGGACTGCCGAGATGTTTCTCCTTTTTACCCTGCATCGCGAGAATATTTTTTCATTTGGTGACTTGGGACTGAAGAATGGGCTTATCAAACTATATGGACTCACGACGCCGTCCGGCAAAGAGATTGCTCAGATTGTCAGTCGCTGGTCTCCTTACGAGAGCTACGCATCTATCTCACTTTGGCACTACCTAGACAACGCATGAGTTGTTACAATCAATCCCTATGACAAGACAGATTATTTTTTACCTCGAGCTTGCGGCTCTCTTGGCGTTACCCATCCTACTTTTTGCTCTCTACCCAGGCTTGTTTGCCGCCCGCTACGCTTTTACTGTAGTTGGTTCGCTTTACTGCATTGGGCGCCTATATATCAGACACACCTCGATCCGTGATTTGGGGATTACCTTTACTTCGTTTTGGCCATCACTGCGAGAGTTGATCCTGCCATCGCTCCTGATGATCGTTAGTACTTTTCTCATCTTTGCACTTCTGCCTGGAGACATTTTGAGGATTATTGTCGGTTACGATCCTCTGCCGGTTACTTCGTTATCAGAGCGAGTACTCATTTACTTTTTTATCTCTACACCGCTCCAAGAGCTCATCTTTCGTAGCTACCTCACCAAGCGACTAGAGGATGTCTTTGCCTCGATGCACTCTATCCAGACAGCATCGATTATCATTTTTACTTTGGCGCACATCCCATTCTTTAGCCCGCTCATTTTACTGCTCTCATTTGTCATGGGCTTTGTATATATCCGCAACTACCTGCGCTACCGCAATGTCCTGCCGTTAATCATCTCTCATTCTGTAGTAGGGTCGGCCATCATCCTCATAAAGCATTACTTATTCCTTAGCTAGCGACTATGCTATACTTTCTCCAGTCATATAATTTATAGGAGATTTTTTATGCCAAAAGCAACCAAGAAAGCCGTTTCACGCAAAAACACTATCAAAAAATCCGCTCCCATCTCGTCTCAAATGGTAGAGCCCATGCTTACCGACTCGGTTATGCCTAGTTCAGTAGCGGCCAAACCCTCAAATAACAAAGTCATGACTATCGCCCTCATTGTGGTCGCTGTCGCACTCCTCACATACAAGTTGGGTCCCTGGCTCTTCCCTGCTATCGTCGATAACCAGCCTGTCACTCGTTTTGGTTTGTGGTCACGTCTCGAAAAGAGCTATGGCGCACTATCCCTCGACGACATGGTCAACGAGAAAATCCTCGATTCAGCCATCGCCAAAGCCAATGTTAAAGTAGATCCAGCTAAATTATCCGACCAGATCAAAGTCCTCGAAACCCAGTTCGAATCAACCGGTGGTTTGGACGAAGCATTAAAACAGCGCGGTCTCACTCGTACCGACCTGGAAAAGCAAATCAAGACTCAATTGGCTGTCGAAGAGATCTTGGCCGACAAAATCAGTCCTACCGAGGAAGAGATCAAAGCCCAATTTGATGCCGGTGCTTTGACTGCCTACAAAGGTAAAAAGCTCGAAGAAGTCAAAGCTACAATCACGGACGAACTCAAGCAAACCAAGCTCCGCGATGCTTTCTTGACCTGGTTTGCCGACGTTAAAAAAGCCGCCAAAGTCAAAACCTTCGGCTTATAACCGGATATGCCAACTAGTATCTTGGCACTCATTTTTGGCTTCCTAGTTGTGATCCTCGCTTTCATGCGCCAGAGGTTAGTTTACGAATTGTCGGGGGCATCGCTCTTACTACTTGGATCGACCAAGCCAGGGATCTGGCTTTATACGCTCTTTTTCCTGCCTGGGACGATCATTCACGAACTCTCGCATTGGCTGGTCGCCGAGATCCTCCAGGTCAAAACCGGCGAGATCAAGATTTTCCCTGATTGGGAAGACGATGGGGGTACCAGGCGCCTCGGATCTGTGGCCACTGCCAGGAGTGATCCCTTGCGTGGATTTTTGATTGGCATCGCTCCCTTTGTCACTGGCCTCTTGATCTTGACCATCCTGGGTGAACTATTATCTCGGGGCTGGGGTGTATTTTATCCCTGGCAAACAGGTTCAATTATTTACGGGATTATCGTTATCGGCAACAGTATGATGATCTCCGAGGCCGACCGTCGTACCTGGCCATTTATTTTTTTCTTTCTCGCCCTGATCAGTATCGTGATTTATCGCATGCAACCCACCATCTCACCCAGTATCTCGCTCCTAGCTTCCAATACTTTATCCAAACTAGATCTCGTCTTGGGGGTGACGGCTGGGCTGAATCTTGTTATGATAGGGGGGTTGTATCTCCTGAGGGTCCTCAGTGAGAGAATATCTGGTAAAAGAATAAGTCATAAATAAGGAGATAGTATATGAAACTCATGGTCGCAGGTGGAGCTGGCTTTATTGGCTCCAACTTTATTCACTACATGCTTGAGACACATCCAGATTATGAGATCGTCAACTATGACAAGCTGACCTACGCGGGCAATCTCGACAATTTAAAAGATATAGAAACAAACCCCCACTATCACTTTGAGAACGGAGACATCACCGACCTTTCCCGTATCAGCGAAGTTATGCAAAAGTACAGCATCACCCACCTCATCAATTTTGCCGCCGAGACCCATGTGGATCGCTCTATCCACGGCGGGATCAAGGACTTTGTCTTGACCAATTCACTCGGTGTCCAGATGCTCCTCGACGCTGTACGCGCGAACAACATCGAGCGGATGATCAATGTCTCAACCGACGAAGTTTATGGTGCCCTCAAGCTAGGGGAGAACACTTTCTTTACCGAGGATACCCCTATCATGCCCAACATGCCCTACGCCGCCGCCAAGGCAGGTGGTGATCTCATGTGTCACGCTTACTATGTCACGCACAAAGTCCCCGTGATCGTGACCCACTGTAGCAACAATTACGGTCCCTATCAGTTCCCCGAAAAACTCATTCCATTTTTTATCTTTAAAGCCATGAACAACGAAAGTGTCCCAGTCTATGGTGACGGTCTCAACGTGCGCGACTGGATCCATGCTATGGATCATAGCTCCGCTCTCGATCTCCTTCTCCACAAAGGCAACGTCGGTGAGGTCTACAATATCGGCGTCGACAACGAGCGCAACAACTTGGAGATCACCAAAATGGTTTTGACTATTCTCGGCAAGCCCGAGTCGCTCATGACTTATGTTGCAGATCGGCCTGGTCACGATAGACGCTATGCTATCGATGCCACCAAGATTATGAAACTAGGGTGGAAGCCCAAGTACACGCGCGATATGTTTGAAACCGGCCTGCGCGAAACGGTACAATGGTATCTAGACAATGGTGCCTGGGTCGACAAAATCCGCGCCCGCATGTCTGAGATTAACCAACATATTAAATAGTCAATTGATCTAGAAGTAATATGCGATACAAAATCTTTAATCTCAAAAAAATCCAAGCCCCCAATTTTCTCATGACTCCACTCGAGCTCAAGGATTATCTTGATTTTGAGGTCA
>DALYDJ010000065.1:0-4950 GCA_031973275.1 Candidatus Woesebacteria bacterium | reverse complement strand
CACAGTATCTCTCTCACTCGCCCCGTTCCTATGCACGCCATGCGGTCATGAGTAACCGCAAAGCACGAGAAGTTCTCGGATTAAATTTTGTCGGAATCGATGAAGGGCTCATCGCAATCAAAAAGCAGCAAGTATTATGAAAAACACTCTCTACGCCACGCTGATCTTTATTATCCTGGTCTTGGTCTACCTCAAATACTTCTATTCTTGAGTTATCAAATCTGGCCGGCGCGCCCTGGTCCGCTCCGTAGATTGTTCGTGCCTCCATTTATCGATTTCCTTGTGATTGCCAGATAGGAGGATCTCGGGGACTTTTTTACTGTCATACTCAGTCGGCCTTGTATACTGTGGGTACTCCAATAGTCCCTCCGCGTGCGACTCATCATGGCTAGAGGTATCATCACCCAGTACACCAGGTAATAACCGAGCTACCGCATCGACTATCACCATCGCGGGGATCTCCCCTCCAGTCAAGACATAATCTCCAATCGATATCTCCATGTCACAATACTCTCTAATCCGCTCATCAAACCCCTCATAGTGTCCACAAATCAAAATTAGGTTAGTCTCTAGTTTGAGCTCTCCTGCCATTTGTTGCTTAAACACTTGCCCCTGCGGGGTTAATAAAATCGTCTTAATTTGAGAATTTGTCATTTGTGATTTTAGAATTGATTTGACGAGGTTCAGTGTATTCAATAAAACGTCAAACCTTAGTACCATCCCCGGTCCACCGCCATATGGGTGATCGTCGACGCTACCATAATTGTCCTCGGCTTGATCGCGCAAATTGTGGACTACAATTTCCAGTTTGCCACTTTTAATGGCTCGACCCACAATACTATGTTGCTTAAAAGATTCGAAAAAATCTGGGAAAAGGGTAATAATATCTATTCTCATGTCAGTGGGCTCCTAATATTTTTTAATTGCGGATTAGTTACTTTAGTATACAACTGAGTAGTGGTGATCGAAGCGTGTCCAAGTAGCTGTTGGATATAGCGTATATCTACGCCATTTTCGAGGAGATGTGTCGCAAAGCTATGGCGCAAGCTATGAAAGGTTGCTGCTTTTTTTATGCCTGCCATCTGCATAGCTCGCGAAAATACTATCTGAGCGGTCCTGGAGTTTAGCTTTCCTCCTCGCTCACTTTCAAAAAGATAGCTCTCTCTCGCTTTGCCAGTCATCATCTTTATCAAGTCGGCTTTCAACTTCTCAGGTAAAATCGAGATCCGATCCTTTCCCCCCTTTGCTTCCCTGACCACTAGACTAAGTTCTGCAATATTTATGTCTTGGATCTGTATCTTTAGTACTTCACTCACTCGCAGCCCAGCTCCATATGCTAGCGCAATCATCAACTTATGTTTCACATTTTGCGTGAGCTCGATAATGTTGTGTATTTCTTCCCTCGTTAGCACAACCGGCAACTTTTTATGTCTCTTTGCATAGGGAAACGATCCAATCGAAGTTTTTTTTAAAATTTTCGTCACATACAGCTTGTACGAGGCATGATATTGATTCATAGTAAAGGTTGATTTGTGTGCCCGCGCCTGACTGTCTAAAAATTCAAATAAATCTTGCTCACCAATCTCTTTTACGCACCGAATATATGCCTCTATCGTCCGAGGGCTATATCCCGCCACTCTCATATACTTTTGCAACTCATCAATTCTCATGCTAGAATTTTATCACTAAACATCACGTATTTAGAGTGTTTATATGAAATAGAAAATAATATCTACTTCATATAAACACTAGTTCTACGACATACATTTTTGTGCTATTTTTATTCCGTTTTTCCAATTTTTGTTTTTATCTAGATAAAAAGGGGTTTTAAGATTCTCTATTTTTAGAGGGGGATAGTTGTGTCGCCTACGGCGACTTTCATTTAATAAAGTAAGGTATTTGTCACTTCATATAACTAAAGTAAGTAGATACAAAACACCCCTCCAATCAATTTCCACAACTGTGGAAGTGACCGGAGGGGTCTAGCGTTTTGCATCTTTGTATGCGGTGAGCAGTTTTGTTGCTAGGCTTCGATGTCCGGGAGGCGGAATCGGCGGAAGAGGTAGAGGGAAACGGCGCAGGCGTTGAGCAGCACGATAATGCTGAACAAGAAAGTTGCGACGTTTACATCAGTACCCTTGCCGAGTTCCATGTGCCACCAGGTGTACAGCATAATTGCGTTCATAGAGAACATGGGCAAACCAAATAGCAGGTTCTTCCAAGTCCTTTGTTCCGCAATCGCGTACACAAAACCAAGGAGGCCGAGTCCTGCCAATGTCATGGTCACCAACCAGTCAAGGACTGGATAGCTCCACAGCACAGGTCCGATCAGATCAATCGGTGAGGAATAGCCTGCGAGCAACGCCCACATAAAGATGGAGAGAGAGGCGCCGAGCGCAACGAGCAAAAGACCAACGAGCTTCATCCAAGCGAAAAACTGTTTCATGATATTACTCCTTTGAATTACGAGCATTTGAGGTTTTTAACGTCCGTGGACGGCTACCAATAGTGCATAGCACACTAAGTACCAAAATTGGTACCCAAAGTGCTACACACTAGAGTTATAAAGGAGGTATCTACCGCATTTTAAGGTGCAGTTGTAGTGGGTTCATTCACGCTGGGAAATAGCAAACTATTTGCAGCATGGCAGGACTACTACAACGTCCCATAGCATACCAGATATGTAACGATTTGTCAAGTTATAGGACATACTCACCAGAGGTTTCAAGGGGACATTCAGCTCAGTGTATTCACCCCTAACCCCTCTACACTGAGCTGAAAAGAAGAGAATCTTAAAACCAAGAACAGGGTAGATAAAAACAAAAATTGGAAAAACGGTTTTAAGGAACAAAAATGTACGTCTGCGTCACTTCGTTCCTTGACCACGTTGCACTCTCACTCCGACTGCTCTGGAAGGATGGCATTTTAGCAGTCTCCGTTCGGGTCGTAGAACTAGCGCATATCTGGCTTATGGCCTTGCAGGCCAACGCGCATATTGCTCGCACGGTGCGAGTATAATCAATTGTACCGTGCGGCAACATCAGATATGCTCCACGTTAGATACAATCGAATGCAAAAATTTGTCGCTTACTATGAATAAAGGTATTCAAGGGATCATTTTGGACGTCGATGGCGTGATCGTCGGTGAGAAAATAGGTGTCAATTCTCCCTATCCTCACCCCTCAGTTATCCAAAGATTATCTGACCTACGTCAAAAAAATGGAATAGTCATAAGCTTGTGTACAGCTAAACCACACTTTGCCATTCGCAAGATAATTGATGATACTCATCTGAACAACCTTCACATCACGGATGGTGGTGGGGTTATCATCGATCCGATTGATAGCTTAGTTGTGACTCAACATACCATACCTAAGGATGTTGCCAAGGAAGTTTTGGAGACTTACCTATCTCATGGTGTTTACGTAGAGTTCTACACTCCGAAAGGCTATTACATCCAAAAGGATCGGGTGTCTACTATCACCACAGGACATACTCACGTCCTACAGCACGAGCCAGTTTTGTTAGCTAATTTAGCTGAGTCATCGCTCGACCATGAGATAACCAAAATTATGCCTATTGCTACTGACGTTGCCGACAAAGCGAGGCTCACAAGCTTATTTCAAGATTTTCAAGATCGCCTAACACTAAGTTGGGGAGTTCATCCCGTCATCTTGCCACTACAGTTTGGGATTATCACGGCACCCGGTATCTCCAAACAGCAGGGGGTTTTCGACATAGCTAGGATTACGGGCATACCGCTTGATAACTTTCTCGGCATTGGAGATAGCACGAGCGATTGGCAGTTTATCGAACCGTGTGGGTACGGTGGCGCTGTTAGCAATGCGAGTCAGGAATTGAAAGACTTAGTTTTATCCAAGGGCGAGAGTCGGTCGTTTATCGGGCCGTCGGTCGATGAACATGGGATCTTGAAAATCTTGGATCATTTTTTTAATTAGCCTATCCCAATCTCATTTTTTTTACATTCGACTTCTTCGCTTCGCTCGACCGCGCTGCGCTCTCACTACGACTGCTCGAAAACGACTTTAGCAGTCTACGTTCGGGGTATCTAACTAGCGTGTATGCGGTTCGGACTCAGCCCGTCCTCACCCAGATTGCTCGACTGATGCGAGTATAATCAATTTTATCAGTCGACAACCTCGCATACACGCGAGACGTTAGGCGACATTATTAGCTTTTTGAGGGAGCCGCTATGACAAAAATAAGTTCTGTACAAATAAACGGTTCTGAGTTCAAATGTATGCTTTGCGGTCACAACCAATTTTGGCAAGCTCGCACGCTACTCAACAGATACTGGCTCGCCCTCTTCGACCTCGAAGGCTTTAGTAGTGGTGGCAAAGCATACATTTGCAACAAGTGCGGCTATAAGCATGAATTCTTCCCTCAAAAAAGCTAATCACGCCTTCACTCATTTCATTCGTTCGGGGGACGTTGAACTCTCATTCGGAGAGTAGGGGGTCACATTTTACTCGCCTCATTTCGCCCTCGCCTAACTACTGTATATCTGGTTCGGGGGTTGCACCACGCTCACCCAGATTGCTCGACTGATGCGAGTATAATCAATTTTATCAGTCTGCAACCTCGCATACACGCGCGACGTTAGATGTAATTGAGTTAGTTGGTTACGCTATGAATAACAGATTCATGAAGGTTGCTATTGATGAGGCGAAGAAATCTTCCGAATCTTTAAAGTGCGGCGTGGCCATAGTCAAAAACGGTGAAGTAATTGCGAAGGCTTTCAACACCCAGCATCACGACAATAATCCTAGTGCCCACGCCGAAGTTAATGCGCTCATGCGAGCAGGTCAGTTAACCGGCAACAAAAACCTATCCGACTGCGAAATATTTTGTACCTGTGAGCCATGTGTTATGTGTCTCACGGCTATCGCATTCGCTAAGATTCGGAAGATTTATTATGGAGTCAACCTG
>DALYDJ010000064.1:4759-5073 GCA_031973275.1 Candidatus Woesebacteria bacterium | reverse complement strand
CAATCCCTGGTGGCAGTTCCTGGTGCTCGGGTTCTTTAACCTCATCGGTTATGGCTTTATGCTCAAAGCACTTACTCTGGGGGAGGCGAGCAACGTCATGCCAATCGCTACTTCTACCACCCCTTTTGTAGTCTTAATTGGAGTTATCTTCCTACGTGAGCGCGACTCTTTAGCGCGCAAAATCTTTGCCAGTATTCTCGTCCTCGTCGCCATCTACCTCATGCGCTAAATTCGGCTATAATAGACACATGCAAGATTCCTACTCCAAAATTTTCGACGATAAATCAAAAATTATGTTTGTCTTTGCTCACCCC
>DALYDJ010000064.1:3206-4749 GCA_031973275.1 Candidatus Woesebacteria bacterium | reverse complement strand
GCGCGCCTCGTTAAGGATAGAAAAAAGGTGAAGCTAGTGAAAATGACTACAGGCAACAAGGGTTCTCGCGGTCAAAAAATCACTGAAACAGAACTTGCTCAAACTCGCGAATCCGAAGATCAGGTCGCTCTCAAAACACTTGGATTAACTCAGGGTGATAGCACCAATCTTAATTTAGGCGATGGCGAAATTGAGAACAACTTAGCCACAATTGGCCTACTAGTCAAAGAAATACGCACTTTCAAACCAGATCTAATTGTCACTCACAACCCCGAAAAAACTTTAATCCGTGATCTCGAGGGGAGTTATTATGTCAATCACCGTGACCATCGCCACACTGCTGAAGTCGTAGTCGATGCAGCCTATCCCTACAGCCGAGACCTTCTTTTCTATCCAGAGCAACTTAAAGAGGGATTATCTGGTCATAGTTGCTCTGAATTTCTCTTTGTTGACTCATGGGGCCACGAGGACACAGTCTTTATCGACATTACCAAGTATGATCAAGTTAGAACCCAGGCCATCGCCAGCCACAAGTCCCAGTATTCTCAGGAAAACGCTCAAGGATCCACTGACTTTTTTGCACCAGATAAAGATGGGAATCGCTACGAGCAATTTCGTTATGTCGTCGCCGACTAATTATCCTTGGCTACTAGAACAGATTAACAACTATCTTTCCTCACGCCTGTCCCCAGCCCAACTCAGTTCGCTTTCAAATCTACCCCTCACCGTTTTTGAACAGCTATCTCTAGAGTTAAACGATGCTATCTCGGAATTTAATCAATACCCCAAAAAACTACCAAATAAACTCTCCTCCAATTACTTTCTCAACGCCAATCACCTAAAAAAAATAATCGCCACACTGCCATCTTACCCCTCAACTCTGTTCTTACTGAAATCTGATAATCAAAAGAAAGATGTCGCTTTTTCCGAGATGCGAGACTCAACCTACTTTAACTTTATTTACAAGATAGAAGAACCAACTCATCTGCTCGCAAATCTCATGACACTCGTATATCGTTGCCACATGTTAAGTAGCAACCCAAAGTTGCGAGACGGAGGAGCCCAGATTAGTTCCACTCTCGAGGAAATGTCCGCTCTTCGCCACCTCATGGGCTTAGATTCACTACACTATCAGTCTACTCGCCAATGGATTCTGGATTGGGAGGGGGAGGGGTTTAGCGAATTATTATCACTCGCAATAACCAAGTGGTCAGATCAATAATGTCGCCCATCGTAAAATCCAGACGGGGTTTCAACCTAGTATTTTTTCTTTACTTAAGCCGAGTATAATTAATCAATGACTTATATTATTTACGCTTGGCTATCTTCAATCACTTATGGTTTGGGTGGAGTAATCGGCAAACTAGCAACAAAACACCAGATTAATAACCCATGGCTTTATAATATTAGTTGGGCACTATTAACGTTTGTTTTCACTGTTCCATTCGCACTAATGGGAAATGTCGGTCTCCCCTCGGACTGGGGTAGTATGCTCCTGTTGGGGGTTGCTAGTGCGGTTACTTCAATAACATTTACATTCGCT
>DALYDJ010000064.1:0-3196 GCA_031973275.1 Candidatus Woesebacteria bacterium | reverse complement strand
TATGCGATCTCTCTTTACAGGGGTTATCGGCGTAATGTTTTTTGGTGAGTATTTATCTACTGAAAAATGGCTATTTATATTACTCCTGTCACTCGCAGGCTTGTTTATCCACCTTGATGAAAAAATGAAACTAAAGTCGTTTTTAAGCAAGGAAACTCTTACTGTTTTCGTCTGGATTATTACCTCTGTATGGTTTAATTCGACTATTAAAATTGCCTCGATCAACAATGGTTTTTGGGAGGTGTCATTTTGGTCTAACTTGATAACTCTTATTCTATTGCTGCCTAGCTGGCCATTGTTCTCTAAGGATTTATCTGTAACTTCGATAAAAAACTACGCAGGAGTAGCAATCAACACTGCTCTTTGGACAGCAGGCATCTTGTTCCCGATCAAAGCGCTAGCCGTAAACGTCAGTATTTCTACTGCAATCATGTCTGTACCATTGTCCATGTTCTTTGCGATGATTCTCTCGTTCATTTCGCCAAAATTACTCGAAAAACATCCTCCTAAGATATATATCATCCGTATTACTGCCGCAACCATAATGTTCATTTGCGCGTTAGCATTATCTAATTAACAGAAACTATTCAGTAAGAAGATTGGAAAGGGGTGGGGTTTAGTCAAAAACCATCCCAGATTATAGCCAAATCGCCAGATCAATAACGTTCCCAAGTAGCAGTATCCCGACAAACGCCAGAATTGCACCCACGATTTTGTGTAAGTATTTCTCTCGTTCTCCAAACAACCACATTGCCATAAATGGCACCACCACACTCTCCGACTGCATAATCGGATACATAGCTGAGACCTCTCCACCATCTAGATAGGCACGATAACTTGCATATCCATAAAAAGCCACAAAAAAAGCATTTAGTGACAAAGTCTTCAAAAACGATGGTTCTCTTAAGTTTTCTATTCCCACCTCTTTAATTCTGGGGATGTTGACCAGAGTCATGGTTATTCCTGCTATCAAAAAAGATAGCGTCAGATAACTCAACGCATTAGAATACTTAATCAAGGTATTGTCCGCAATCGATCCAATCGCATAGAATAGCGGCGCAATCAGTAGTAATATTTCATGTTTGGTAAACTGGTTCACCGCCGTACTTTTTCCTGCAACAACCAAAACCGCGAGCATGATCAGACCCATTCCCACAAGCTTGGTCATAGTAAAACCTTCTCCTAGTATTAGGACCCCTAAAATAACCGCATAAATAGCCCCAGTTGCATCAAGTGTTGTTGTAACTGATAAGTTGGTATGCTTCAGACCCATGTAATAAAGAGATGGTCCAATCGTATAAGCCACAGCAACCACTCCAAGCCAAGAAATAGTTAACAAGTTCCACTCAAAGTGCCATCCTGTTAATAATGCCGGGATCAACGCAATGAGACCAACCATCGTTTGTAGCATACCCCCATAAAATCTGGGGTCCACCCTATCATTTTCATTGAACATTTTCTTCGAAAAAAAGTAATAGAACACTATCGAAACTATGGAAATTAATGTCCACCAGATCCAGCTCATATTAGAGCATTATACACACGTCGCTACTGTGGTTTGCTCAATTTAATACTTGGTAGTGCCGCTGCTAGTGTAATTAGCATCCCGCCGATTATTACACCCATACTCAAATTTTCGCCAAAGAACTTCTCTAAATTCAAAAAATGCTTAAACAACAATGCCTCTCGCCAGTAAATCTTGTTTACTCTCAAACTCCAAGTAATTTTGCGTTAACTCTTCTCCCTGGAGTAGATCTCTTTTTGCAATCAGATATGCCTCCCTATGGTTAGGATCCTGAGACACTGTTGCGTCAACAGAGTGATTGATAAATTTTGACACATCAAAATCTACGTGCCATTTTTGACTTACTTTATCAAAAAATCCCCAGTATTTAACCTCGCTTTTTTCAGCTTCAGCCAACATCTCAAACTTATCTTCAGTTATATCAACATCCAAAATTGGGCTAGCAGTATAAACTAGTTGACCTTTCTTAAGGTCTTCTCCTGCAAAAAGACCGATACCATGTTTTCCTGATCTGTCTAATTTATATTTGACATGTAGCATAACTAGATAGTACCACCATCTATATCTTTTAATAAGTCATCGTAGTAAATATTAAACAACTGTACGATCGCAAGTTCCTGCTCTTGGGCAATAGGAATTTTACGTTCGCTTGCAATCGCCATAGCAACTTTTAATCTCTGGGACCTACCAGCCAGCTCCAAAAATGGCATAAATCCTTCAGGTGGATTAAGATCCCGTTCTCTCCACCATTCAATCTCTTTTCTTGTCCAAGCCATTGTTGTATCATCACATAATTTAGGTATAATTCAATCTGATGTCCGAAAAAGTAGACACCATCATTTCACTCCTCACTCAGTTCGGATTGAGCGAGATCAAAGCCAAATTATATCTGGAGATATTGTCTGGTAGGGGAGACACTGCCCTTTCTGCTTCACGCAATCTTAAGCTAGCTAGAACCAAAGTGTACCGATTACTGGACAATTTACTTTCCCAAAAATTAATTGTGACTAGGGCAGGGGAGCGGGGTATGCGCTTTGTCGCTACCCCTCCTGACCAGCTCGAATTCCTCCTCTTGGATCGCGAGCACGAGCTAGCCAATCTCCGCCAAACTCTACCCACTCTCCAGTCGGAGCTCGCCGGACTTAGAGGATCAACCCCTAAATCCCAGGTTCTCTACTACCACGGCCTAGATGGTCTCAAGCAGGTGACCTACAATAGTTTAAAAGCCAAAGGTGAGCTCCTTACTTACGAGCTCTCTACCATGAATGCGTTCCTGTCTAAAAAAGAGGCCGAAGATCTGCGTCGCAAATTTGTCGCTAACAAGATAACCTCTCGTACACTCACCAACGCGACCCACCTAGCTGCCTGGACAGACGTCACTGAGATCGTCGAGAAATACTGGAACATCCGTCATCTGGATAAACCCTTCCAATTTGAAATCCTGATTTATAACGATGTCTACTGCATGTACCGCTACACAGGCGGTGAAGTATTTTGCGTCGAGATCCACTCACAAGAACTAGCCGACATGCAACGTCAATTATTTGAGCAAACATGGTCCTATGCCAAAAAGTTCAAGGTTTTGGACGATCACGGCGCCGCCGAGCTACTTTAATACTGCCTTTCCAAACTCCTCACTTGCTGCCAGTTTTTCCGCCGACTCAGCAGTAT
>DALYDJ010000063.1:1101-5073 GCA_031973275.1 Candidatus Woesebacteria bacterium | reverse complement strand
TCGGTCAAAGTAGTTTTGCCGTGGTCGATGTGGGCGATAATAGAGAAATTGCGAATTTGTTGAATACTCATATATCCTGTAGGGTCTGACCTGGTCTCCTTATTTGTAATATGAGTCGACTAAACATCTTGGCGTTCCGCCAGGATTTCCTTAGCAGGTCAGACCCTGTGATTATACCAGAGGTTAGACCGTGGGTTCGGAGGTTTCTAGAGTTTCGTCGGACTCGGAGAGAGCTACGCGCCACCGACCAATCTTCTGGGCCAACCTGACAAAGATACCCAGCTCTTTGATATTAAAGAGGTACGAGAGACCGATATAGACGGCCATCCCGATAAATCCAACCGTGACAGTCAGGAGAATAAGGGGCAACGTGCGGGTAGTATCAAAGATCAAAGTATCGAGAACGCGCAGTGGGATCCAGAGTGAAAGAGAGGTAATGAGGGTTATCCCAAGCATTTTTAAGGTAGGGAAAAGCAAGTGAGTACCGGCAAAATTGGCCAAGCTATAGAGCAAGCTAGTTAAGACCACTGTTTCGATGAGTGAAGCCACGGTGATCGCGAAAGCCATACCGATAACCCCAGATTTGAGAATAAAGAGGAAGTAGTAGCTCAAGCCGATATTGATAATAGTTGAGAGCAGATTGGTGATAAAGGGTGTCTGGGTGTTGTGGAGAGAATAGAATACTCTAACTAAAATGTGGGTTAGTGACCTGGCGGCAATCGAGATCGCGAGGATGGCGACCAACTTGCCGGTCAAGACTGTTTCTGCCCAAGGGAAAGAATCGGCCCCATAAGCTAGGCGAACCAACGGGATGCGCAGGACGAGGACAATAACACTTGAGGGGAGCGCAAGATAGAGCATCTCGAGAATGGTGTTGTTGACCATACTAGCTAGAGAATGGAGATCGTTTTTGGAGGTCTCTTTGGTAAAGAAAGGCAGTGAAGCCTGACCAATTGGGATTCCTATCAGGCGGACCGGCAAGTTGGCTAGCTGCTGAGCAATAGAGATAATTGTGACGGTACCAACTGAGAGCCAACTAGAAAAGGTCACAATGGCGGTTGCTTCGATCTGGACTAGGGAGAGAGTTAAGACACGGGGTAGCATGAGGAGACTCATTTCCCGGACTGCACCATGACGATTATTCCAGACGAAACGGTATTTGAAACCAAGTTTGCGAGCGAGTGGTAGCTGGGCAAGTAAGTGGAGGAAGGCACCGATCACTACACCAATTGCGGCCCCATAAATCCCTAAAGTTTTGCCAAAAATCAGGATGCCGAGAATGATTCCAACGTTGTAGAGCACGGGCGAGAGAGCTGGGATCAGAAACCGCTTGTGGGATTGGATGACGCCGGTGAGAAAAGAGGAAAAGCCAAAAAATAACTGGGCTGTGGCCATGATCCGGGTGAGATTGGCCATTAGCTCAAGTTGGTCGGGCGCGAAGCCGCCGGCAATCAATCGACTCAAGGGATGAGCGAATATCATCACGATAATAGTCAAGCCAATCATGATGACCATGACAGCGTTAATCATGGAGGAAGCAATTACATTACTTTCATCCTTTTGACCGATATAGCGACTAAATACGGGGATGAAAGCAGATGATAAAGCACCCACAATGATCACTTGAAAAATCATGTCGGGAATGCGAAATGCCGCCCAAAAAACATCAACCATGGCTTTGTCGGCATAAAAGTAAGAAATGAGTAATCTGGTGCGTACTAGTCCCAGCAGTGCGGAGGCAAGGGTAGCTCCCATAATGATCGTAGCGGCGGAAAGGATGGAAGAACTCTCTTTTTCGAATAATTCTTTCCCATTTTGGACAAAACGCTTAAACATACTATCTAGTGTAGAGGGTAAAGTGGAAAGTTTAAAGTCATTGCGTCGGAAACGGTGACCTGGTATACTTCACCACGTTATGCCAATTACAAAATCTGCGATCAAAAAAGCCCGTGTCGATAAGCGCCGTACGCTCGCCAATGTTGCCACCAAAGGTCGTCTGAAAACAACCATCAAAGAAGCGAGATCAAATCCAGGAGTGGAAACGTTGCAAAAACTTTATTCAGCAGTTGATCTAGCCGTGAAACATCACTTGGTGCCAAAAGGTCGCGCAGCTAGACTTAAATCACGGATATCGAAGCTCGGCAAAGCCGCGAGCAAATAACCAAGCTTTTTTCTTGTAAATTAGTTATACTGGAGGCATGAGACTGCCTGCCTTTTTTGGTCATAAGCGATCAATAAATCTGTTACCACGCGATGCATTTGAGAGTAGTACTCTGGGAGTAATCCTGGAATGGTCACTGGTATTTGGGAAATGGGCGGTAATAGTGACACAACTAGTCGTAATGGGGGCTTTTTTGTATCGTTTTACCCTAGATCGCAATTTGACTGATTTGCGCAAATCGATTGCCAAAAATGTAGCGATTGTAAAGTCGTATGAACAGGTTGAGAGAGACTATGTCCTGGCTCAAAAGCAAGTTGCACGAGCAAAAACAGCTCTGGCAGCGCAAGAAAAAATGAGCAAAACTCTGAGTAATTTGAGCCAGATTACTCCTGGTGAGATTTGGTATGACCGGATTAGTCTGACACCTGAATCTCTGTCACTCAATGCATTTGCGGCGACACTCCCTGGTTTTGGAAAGTTTTTGACAGCGGCACAACGGAGCCCCGAATATGAAGGGATTAGACTGACCAAACTGGAAAGTAGCTCGGCCAAAGGAGCCCAGATACAGTTTGAAGTCTCGCTGGACTTGCTGGCTGACAAAGCGACACAAGGAGCTAAAAAATGAATATCGTTGCTAGGCGCTACTCACAGGATTTGCGAAGGTACTACCGGATGCCAGCCGTGCAAGTTTCGCTAACTTTGGTGCTCTCAATTTTTTTGATGAGTATATTTGTAGTATTTGCGCTGCGCCCGACGATTCTCTCGATCGTCAATTTGAAAAAAACTATCAGTGAATCAAAAAAAGTATTACAGCAACTAGAAACGAAGGTTAACTTTTTACAAAAAGCATCTAGTCAACTAGAAACTCTGAGACCATTTCTGCCAAATATTAACAGTGGGATACCCAATCAAGGCGCACAGTACTCACCAATTACACTGGCGATCGAGGAGCTGGCTTTCCAAAATGGAGTGATTGTGGAGAGCGAGTCACTTGGTCCTACTCTCTTGTACTCGCGTATCCTCTCCCCTTTTAACCCGAGTAAAAATCAAAGGGTAGTAGATCTGAGCTTTAGTATGCGGGTATCTGGCACCTACACTGCAGTGACAAACTTTTTGAATATGTTGATGCGAATGGAGCGTATTATCCTGGTAGACAACGTGACGATTGCCAAACAAGCAGGGACAAAAAGCTCGACAGCCAGCGTGACAATGAACATTGGTGGACTAGCTTTTTACCTAGCAGATGCACCTCAGCTGGATAAAGCCTTGATCCAGAAGAAAGGGGGTAAATAATGGCCGTCCGCGATAGTATCTTGGTCAGCAAAACTCTCTATCATATCGGCGTTGTTACACTGATTACGGCTGTCATGTGGGTTGCTTTGGTAGTGTATCAAGCAGTGACAAAACCGCTCGCGGTGGAGATAGATAAATCGATTTTGGAGCCAATTAATACGACGATTGATCAAGAGACAATTACAGCGATCACAAATCGATTGAAAATTGAGCCCAGATTAGTAGAGCTTACGGCGAGCGAGAGTGCTACTATAGAGGAAGATAAAGGCATATGAGCTTGCTAACAAAGAGATTTCCAACTATTTTGGGGTTGTTTTTTTTGGTGGTGATTGTGGTGGGAATTTTCTTTTATTACTCAAACACAAAAGCAATCAAGGTATCGAATGAAATCGTCCCAACCAAGGTAAGGATCACAAACGTAGCAGACAACAAATTTAGTGTGTCGTGGGTGACGGCAGGCTCAACTACGGGTGAGATTGAGTATGGTCTCGTGGGGGAAAAACTCACAACAAAAGCGA
>DALYDJ010000063.1:0-1091 GCA_031973275.1 Candidatus Woesebacteria bacterium | reverse complement strand
AGGTGAGGTTGAGTATGGACAAGTAGGCGAAAAGCTGACTACCCGTGCCAAAGACGATAGAGACACGAGTGTGGCCGGCCAGTTTGTGACCCACCATGTCACTGTCGAGGGATTGCAACCGAGTACACAATATGCATTTCGAATCTTGACTGGAGACAAGCCAACGAGGTTTGACAACAGTGGAAGCCCATATACAGTGGCCACTGGTCCTGTAATTGGCGCGACTCCGGGCTCGCAGAATTTTTATGGTAACGTAGTGCTCCCCTCAAAACAACCAGCCGAAGGCGCGCTAGTTTATATTTCGTTCCCAGGTGCCGCACCGGCCTCGGCAATTGTGAGAGATGGAGGTAACTACGCATTCACTTTGTCGACTTTGCGATCCAGCGATAACCGCTCCTATATTACCTATGACCCATCTGCAAGTATTGCGAGTATTACGGTTGAGTCGGGCAAACTACAGTCGATTGTCTCTGCGTCGCTCGCCAACTCTGCACCCGTGCCGCCAATCACCCTAGGGCAGAATGCTGAGTTTTTAAGCCAACCTCAAAAAGCAGAGATCGCGCAAGTCGTGCCGGCTGAGGTCCAACAGCCTACGCCAGAAACAAAAGCAGAAACCCCTTCAATATTTAATGTAGAACCACTCGTCCCCGAGTCGGCAAATATCAATGCTGTGTCTACTGGTGCAGTGACGATCCTCAATCCGAAAGAGGTCGGAGAAGTACTCAAGACATTACGACCAGAGTTCCGTGGCACTGGGCCAGCGGGGACGACACTATCGATTGCATTAAAGGGCCAAAAAGCAATTAGTGATACGATCCAAGTGGCGAGTGATGGAACCTGGACATGGGCACCTGTCATTGATCTAAAAACTGGGAAGCAAACAATTGCTGTTAGCTACCTACCCAGTGGCGGGACAACCCAAAAAGTGGAGCGAGAATTTAGTATTAGCACCAGTACCACTGGACTAGATCCAGCGTTTGTATCGTCGCCTTCGGCTTCGGTCAAAACCACAGCTCAAGCATCTAGCAGTCCAGTCGGTAGTAGCTCGGCGACACCACGTGTAACCATGCCAAACACAGATGAAGGGACAC
>DALYDJ010000062.1:0-5193 GCA_031973275.1 Candidatus Woesebacteria bacterium | reverse complement strand
CAAATGAATATACTAACGATAGACACGGATAAACTGGACTTTGCGCATGATGAGAAGGCAAAGCATAGATTAACTGAGTTGGTGATAGCTAAAGTTGGCCCCTTTTGACACATTTTTAGCGGTTGTGGGGAGTAGGTGACACTAGGTATAGTGGATAAATGGTAGCTTTAAAAGATGCTGATGTTTCGTGGTTAAGTAATGCTCCTAGAGTTGCGAACTTAGAATTGTATTCTCAGCACCCTGATTTATTGGTGACTGTACCAGCGAAACAAGAATTTTGGCGGAGACGGAAACTACTAACCCTGAATGATGTTGTAAGAATAAACGGAATACTCGACTTGCTTGATAAAGAAATTGAGGAGGTAGATGATGCAAAGAAAAAATTGAAATGTGACCTGACCAATCAGGTACTAGTAAACAATTTGCGCAACGAGACTGCAGATGTGGCTGTGTTTGCAAAAACTTTTCAAATATTTTCCAATGGTACTTGGGCACATAATAGAGGGAGAGTATTGGAGGCAGTACGGTATGCCAAAGATGAAAATGCTAAAGTTGGAGGTGATTTGGCGAAAGATGTAATAGGGGTAGTAAAGGGAAAGAATAATGATAATTATCTGACTTCGCACTTTGATTGGGGATGGATGTTAGCTGACAGAGAAGAAGTATGTGACGAGGCAGTAATAGCTGTGTATGATGTTGCAAAAGCAGAAACAAGAATACTGCGAGATGAACATGGGGATGATGGAGTTTTACCTAATTGGTTGGGGTTTGCGATGATGCAGGCTATAAGAGCTAGAGATGAGAAACAACTTGGTGTTTGGTTGCGTGACCCGATAGTTTCAGCCAGTATGGAGGCAATGCTTACTATTTATGAAGTGGCTGTGAATAAGTTTGGATGACTAAAGCATTGATTGATCTGGTTGACCGTCAACATTATTATTGATATTTTGGAGAGAGGGAGATATTTATGAGTAACTCGGACATGACACCAAGAGGATTAAATGGTTGGGGCGAAGATGATTGGAAAAAATTTGCATCTACTTTTGGACCCGTGAAAGATGGCGAGTTTCAAGAATTACATTTTACAGGGGCATTTGGTGGTCGGGAAATTGCATTGTTGGCAGCGGTGGCTAAAAATTATTTACCTATACAATTTGTAGTAGCTACGTATGGATTTAGTTCGATGGATATGGTGGCCCGGTGGGGAGATGACTTACGAGGTGGAATAAAAAATTCAGAACTAGACGGATTAGGGATTAACAGTATCGAGTTCGTGGAAAGTACGATGGCGAGAATGATGAGTTTGTTGACCTAGTTTGATCTATTGCTATTGTGCGTAGTAGCTGTGTAAACTATATTTTTAATGAGAAGCGTAAGCGGCCCATTATTTTTTTGTGAAAATGGGGTGAAAACCTCAATTTTTTTGCCTGCTGAAGTTATTTACTTTTGTATCCCGGGAGACCGGGATTTTTTTTATGACTAGAATTACTCGATATGAGCATTTAGCTGTGGCTAGCTCATCCCCTGGCAAATATGAGAAGACTAATGTGATCTGGCAATTGTTGGGGTTGGATCCTAGTAGGTTGTCTTGGTTACAAATCGAAAATGGCCTCGCTGAGCCTATCGAGCGAAATCCAAAAGATGTGGGTCGTAAAAAAATGGAGATGTTTAAACCTAATATTGACAAAGCTCTTGGTCAACTCGATATTGTCCCTGACCATGTGGCCATCATGGACGTCCTGGCGGTTGTTCAAAATTTGCCAGGTCTCTCTGATGAGCAGGCAGTAATGAAAAAGCCAGAACACTCAACCGCATTGGAAGCATTTACTAGTTTTTTTGCATTATGTAAAGATAAAATGCTCGAAGGTGATGCTTTTGGTAATGTGATCGAAACACTGGAGCTATCATATTACTTAATAAATGCAGTCGCACCAGTTGATATCGTTAAGAAGAAGCTTGATTTGAGTAGTAAGAATGCAGTCGAAGTCGGATATGACAGGGTAGATTTTTTTCTAAATAAAGCTCTAGTTGATTTGTTGGCTGATCCAGACATGATTGGTCAGCTAGCTAAAGAAGGGTATGCGATTGGCGACACATTGACTACAAGCTCTATAGTTGGATTCAAAATTCAAGATTTGATACCGTTAATAGTGGATATCGCTGCCAAGAAAAGGGCATCTAATCTGGAGATGGAAGTAAGAGTAGATGTTGGACGTGGGGGATGGAATATAAGTATTGATAGTAATTGTGACTTGCAAAAAGAGATGGAGACAGGCTTGATGGATGAAAAGAAAGAAAAGCAGATAATGGTTAAATTTCGGGACTATATACATTGGGCAGTAAAAAATGTGACCCCATGGCTAGTCCATAAAATGTATGTAGAAAAGAGGCAAAAGCAACGCCTGGTTGGAATGTAAATAATAAAGCTCTATAATGGTCGAAAATTATAGAGGAGGTCGAGTTGAGATATCTTTGGAGCTACAACTTGGTCACCATAATTCCCACTACTTATCTAGCGATACTAAACCAGAGGATGCAGAGAAGGCGGCGAGCGAGTTGGAAATATTGACGAGGGGTGTGCCGCCGTCGCTCGTGCCGGGGATAGTAGGATTTTATCTACAGTGATAGACAGTCTCGCCAGGTTGCTGGTGGAGTGGGTATTGTTATTTTGTACCTTGTAACCTATAATATATGCATGGTTAATAAGTGTGTAGATTCGGGATGTGCAGCAAGTTGTTGTCGCGGGACCTGGCTGAGGTTTAGTACTCCTGGTGACTACGAGAAATGGTTGTCTCTGGGTGCGAAAGTCATAGAAGTTGATCTGGATACTTTTAAGGTTAACTCTCAAATAATTGGTGGAAGGCGTGATGGAGATGACACTGCATATCATGTTCGAGTACTTATAGAAAGTATAGGATTTCAGGATTGGGTTCAGTTGTATGGAGCGTGTCAGAACTTGGACGAGGAAACTAATAATTGTATGGCTCATCATTTAGCAATAAATGCTTGCCATGGATTAGAAATGGGTGCTCGAGTTTGCACTGTAATGCGAAGACGAGATGGTCTAGAGCCTTTGTCAAAATAGTTTCCGAAATATGCAACGCGCTATCGACTAGATCCCTGGGATCGGAAAGTCTTTTGTGTAGGCCTTGATCTCCTCGCCGATCTTTTTGAGGAAGGGATCAGCGTCGTATTTTTTGTGGAGAGTGACAAGGAAGGGTGCACGCTCTGCTTGCACAGCGGGGAGGGCATCGCCTTCGATGTGATGGATGACGCGCACGATCCAATCCGCGACCTTGACCATATCCTTTTCTTTGAACCCACGGGTAGTGAGAGCAGGGGTCCCGAGGCGGAGACCTGAGGGGTAGTAAGGCGAGCTCTTTTCTCCGGGAATGGTGTTTTTGTTGGCGGTCATGTGGGCGACGTCCATGGCGTACTCTAGCTGAGAGCCGAGCGTGCCATTTGCCGAGAGATCGAGGAGGAGTAGGTGATTGTCGGAGCCACCAGATACCATTTTGATCCCTGCCTTGCTAAATTCTTGTTCGAGCGTCTTGGTATTTTTGACGATCTGAGTCGCATACTCTTTAAACTCGGGGGTTGCGGCTTCTTTGAGAGCTACGGCGATCGCGGCGGTCGTGTGATTGTGGGGACCACCCTGTAATCCTGGGAAGATGGCCTTGTCGATTTTGCTAGACAACTCGGGATCTTTCTCCAGTCCTTTTTTCGTGACCATGATCATGGCGCCACGAGGTCCGCGGAGGGTCTTGTGTGTAGTTGTGGTGATGATATGGGCGTAGGGGACGGGGGAGGGGTGAACGCCTGCGGCCACGAGTCCAGAGATGTGGGAGATGTCGGCAGCCAGGTAGGCACCAATCGAGTCGGCAATCTTGGCAAATTTTTCAAACTCGATCGTGCGTGAATAAGCGGTAGCACCGCACCAAATGAGCTTGGGGCGGAATTCTTTGGCAATTCGCTCTAGTTCTTCGAAGTCGGTATGACCATCTGGCTTCACGTGGTAGGGGTGAGAGTCAAAAAACTTGGCAGTCGATGAAACTTTCCAGCCGTGTGTGAGGTGACCGCCATCCAGGAGATTCATACCAGAAATAGAGTCGCCAGGGTTTAATACGGCGTTGTAAACGGCAAAGTTGGCAGGTGAGCCGGAATATGGCTGGACGTTGACGTGCTCTACCCCAAAGAGGGCTTTGGCACGACTAACGGCTTCGTTTTCGATGGTGTCGATGTGGGTGTTGCCACCGTAGTAGCGGTGACCGGCGAACCCCTCGGAGTACTTGTTGGTTAAGATGCTACCCATGGCAACGAGTACTGCTTCTGACACGTAGTTCTCGCTGGGGATGAGCTCGAGTCCCTCGAACTGCCTCTTTTTTTCTGCTTCGATTGCGTTGAAAATGGTTGAATCCTGAGTTTTTAGTGTTGTCATGGGTGCTCCTTTTAAATTTGGTACTGGTTTGTTATACAAAATGGGTATTGGAGCAAGTCTTAGATCATGATAGGTTAAAGTATAAACCAAAATTATTATTTAGGCGAGTTAGAGGGGGCACAATATGGCGAAAGTAAAACACCCAGAATATCAGTACTTGGATCTCATGAAAGACATCATGAAAAACGGGGAGTGGAAAGTATCGCACTCAACGGGTGTAAAGCTAAAGAGTGTGTTTGGGCGGATCTGTCGCTATGATTTGTCCAAAGGACTGCCGGTGCTCACGACTAAAAAAGTATTTACTCGGGGGATCATCCACGAACTGATTTGGTTTTTATCTGGATCAAACAATATCAAATATTTAGTGGACAATGATGTGCATATCTGGGACGAGTGGGCCTACAAAAAATATGAGTGGGCTCTAAAAGAAGGTAAAGCAACGGAAGCGATGACATACGAAGAATTTATGGCA
Source organism: Candidatus Woesebacteria bacterium (assembly GCA_031973275.1). Lineage (GTDB taxonomy): Bacteria > Patescibacteriota > Microgenomatia > UBA1400 > UBA12108 > CAJAUT01. The sequence goes on along the minus strand of DALYDJ010000062.1, from coordinate 283 downwards.
CGCGCAAAAAGCGACCCTAAGTTCCTAGAGCATTGGGGAGAACTGGGACCAGTGTACGGGGTGCAATGGCGCAAGTGGCCCGCCCACGACGATATAACAGGGGAAGTGAAAGAGGTGGATCAACTAGGCTGGGCGATAGAGAAAATCAAAAAATATCCCCAAAAGAAACATTACATAGTATCTGCCTGGAATGCCGGGTGTATCTATGAGATGTCCGGGTCGCACTCGGCCTCGATGGTGATCGCACCGTGCCACACCATGTTCCATATCAACATCACGGGTA
>DALYDJ010000061.1:0-5374 GCA_031973275.1 Candidatus Woesebacteria bacterium | reverse complement strand
CACCAAAGGCGAGCTTGCCGTGCTCGCGAAGGGCCCGCAAACGCCCAGTGAGTGAGACGGTTTTGCCATCGTACTGGTCAAAGTCCGCGACCACCACGCCATTTGCTACTTCTTTGTGTGACTGAGCGGGATAGGGAGATATACCGAGCTCAACCAATTTCTTGAGCTTCCCGATTCTTTCATTTCTGATTTCTTCTAGACGTGATGCCATATATTTCCTTTCATCAGATTATATAACAAAAAACCGGCTCGTAGCCGGAATCTATTCTAGCCACGAACGACTGGTTTAGTGGATTTTTTTGATTTGGTAGACGACTTTGCCGGCAGGTGCCTCGAACTCGACGTTTTCACCGGTTTTTTTACCGACCAAAGCGAGACCCAAGGGGGAGGTGTGCGAAATCTTTTTCTTCAAGGGGTCAGCTTCCCATTCACCTACTATTTCGTAGGTATGTTCTTTGCCTTTGAGAGTTACCGTGACTTTGCAGCCGATATCGATCGTACCCTTTTTGCTTTTGCCTCCAACTACTTCGGCCCGGAGTACAATCCCCTCCAACTCTTCGATACGACCTTCGATAAAGGATAGCTCTTCTTTGGCGGCGTGATACTCGGCGTTCTCTGAGAGATCGCCAAAGTCACGGGCGCGTGCGACCCGCTCGATGGCAGCTGTGAGCTTGGCACCTTTTAGCTCGGCTAGCTCTGACTTGATCTCTGTCAGCCCTTCGGCTGTAAATTGGATTTTGTCGGTTTGTGTGTTTGTTGACATCTGAGAATGATAACAAACTCAACATGAGAGTCAATATGCCTATAGTACGTATCGAGAAATAGTGTATAGTGAAAAGTGAATAGTTTTTATCGAGGAGGTCACAATGACTGGATATATCGGAAATATCGAAAATTTGACGAAGCAGAATACACATTTTCGCCAGGTTGTTTTTACCAGCACGCACAATCAACTGGTCGTAATGTCACTGCTTGAAGGCGAGGAGATTGGGGAAGAAACACACCTGGAAATTGAGGGAATGGCTGCGGTAGTACCGGCTGGAGCTAAACATAATTTGATCAATGTAGGTCCAGGCAGTTTAAAACTATACACACTATATTCACCACCCAATCACCCCCCGATGACGATCCACCACACAAAGGCAGAAGCGCAAAAGAGCGAGTAACTGGACAAAAATAATCTTGGACTGATATAGTGATGAGTATATGAAAAAAACAATGATGTTTGTGTTGGGTACAATCTTGCTAGTAGTGGCTGGCTTCTTTGTATATACAAGTATTAAACCACTCAAATCTTACTCAATGGACGAGATAGCAAAACACTCTAGCAGAGAGAGTTGCTGGCTGATCATCGAGGGCAACGTGTATGACGTGACAAAGTTTGTTCCGATGCACAAAGGCAAAGATGCGATCCTAATGGGATGTGGCAAAGATGCAACTGAACTGTTTAATAATCGCCCGAACGGGAGCGGTGCTCACTCCTCGATGGCGAGGTCTCTCATGAAAAAATTTGCTATCGGGAAAGTTAATTAAACTTTTGAGGAGGTACTCATGTTAAAACTTAGCTCGGTGATGATTGGATCATCTGATCCTAAAAAGTTGTCTGATTTCTATAGCAAAGTGTTAGAGAAGCAACCGGACATGGAAGAGAGTGGATGGTACGGATACTCGGTAGGTGAATGTTTTCTCTCGATTGGGGCACATGACAAAGTAAATGGAATGTCGGTGAACCCAGAGCGGATAATGTTTAACTTTGAAACAAGAGAAGTTCAACAAGAGTTTGACCGGATCAAAGCGCTGGGGGCGACGGTCGTAGCTGAGCCCTACAAAATGGAGGGATGGGATAAGCCTGGTATCGCTACTCTGGCAGACCCAGAGGGCAACTACTTCCAACTCATGCATCCGTGGAAATAAGTACCTAGCCTTCCCCTTTCTTGATATACTCAGTTCATGAGTGAACTGCAATTTTCGACTATTGACGGCGATTTGACCGATCGTGATATGGAAGTAATGGTTGATGGAATGCTTGCGTACCATGCTAGCAAAGGTCATCCGCGTAAAGTAGATAAATATTCGATAACTATTAAAGATGGGGAAGGTAAGCTGGTTGGGTGTGTGATGGTTTCCTTTTTGTGGAATGGGATGGAGATCGGGACGCTATGGATTGATGAGACGAAGCGAGGACAAGGATTGGGAACAAAGCTGATGGCTATGGCAGAGGATGAGGGGAAAAGGCGAGGTGCTACTTTTGCCTATACCAATACCTTCACCTGGCAGGCGCCAGGGTTTTATGAAAAGTTGGGATATACGCTGTATGGCAAACTAGAAGATTTCCCTGCCGGCAACGAACTCAGTTACTACCGCAAAGATTTGAAATAAGATTACCACTCAATAGGATCTTCGCCAAAGAGACTCAAATAATTGTTGCACTTGGAAAAGGGTTGAGAACCAAAGAATCCGTTGTAAGCAGAGAAAGGCGAGGGGTGTGCTGATTTGATGACCAAGTGTTTGGTATCGTCTATTACTGTCCCCTTTTTTTGGGCATAGGCACCCCAGAGGATGAAAACTAAATGATCCTTTTCGTCGGAGAGTTTTTTGATGACAACATCAGTGAATTCTTCCCACCCCTGCTTCTGGTGAGAGCCGGGACTTTTTTCGCTCACTGTGAGGGTGGCATTGAGCAACAATACTCCCTGATTAGCCCACTCTTCGAGATCCCCATCCGGGTACTTAGGTGGGCGACCGAGGTCGGTTTTGATTTCTTTATAAATATTTTGGACGGAGGGCGGGAGCCTGACACCCTTGTTCACGGCAAAGCATAACCCATTCGCCTGTCCTGGCCAGTGGTAGGGATCCTGACCCAGAATCACGACTTTGACTTTATCAAAGGGTGTGAGTTCAAATGCTCGGAAAATGAATTTGGGGGGCGGGTAGACTGTGGAGTTTTGATACTCGGATTTTACAAATTCTGTGAGCTTCGCAAAGTATTCCTTGTCGAATTCTTCACTCAGTACCTTTTTCCAACTTGGCTCAATTTTTACTTCCATACTTTAGTTATACCCCTTGGCTTGGAGAGCAAATGATTTGGCATAGATCCCCCCGAGCTTGATAAGCTCAGCGTGTGACCCCTGCTCAACTACGCTCCCCTTGTCTAATACGAGAATACGCTCGGCATTGCGGACAGTGGAAAACCGGTGAGAAACTATTATAAGCGTTTTGTCTTTGATCGCTTTATATAGCTGATTGAATATTTTATATTCCGAGACGGCGTCGATTGAGGCTGTGGGCTCATCCAAAATCATCACGCTCGAGTTGCGATAAAAAATGCGAGCAATGGATATTTTTTGCCATTGACCCCAGCTGGGCTCCTCGCCACCATATCGCTGACTCAGGCGGGTCAATAAACCATTTTTATATTTTTTCCAAAATGTCGCATCGGCTTTTTTGAGTGATTCTAGGACTGCCCCCTCTTTTACTTCGATGGTTGGATCTCCGATTGCGACGTTGTCCGAGAGAGTCATGTTGCTAAAATTGTTGAACTCTTGAGTTAAATAGGCCAAGTGCTTGTACCAGCTTTCGAGATTAATTTTGCGACTATCGATGCCACCGATTAACATATTCCCCTCGCTCGGGTAATAAAAACAACAGATTAACTTGATGAGGGTACTTTTACCGGCACCATTTTCTCCTACGATCGCGATTTCTTCACTTGGATTTATCGTGAGGTTGAGGTCTTTAAAAACATAATTTTCACTACCTGGATATTTAAAAGAAACATGCTTGAACTCAATGAGCGGAGGTTGCTTTGAGTCGAGTTTTTGGCTACCACTTTTGATCACATTTTCCATCTCCAAGATTTGTTTAAAATTGTTGATATGGTAACTATTTTCTGTAATGGAAACCGTGGTATATACAAAGCTCTGGAATACTTCACTCACTCGCCTGATCGTGTCAAAGTAAAAGGTAAAGGCTCCGATTGTAAGGAGTCCGAGTCGAACGTCTTTGATTATTAGCCCCAGACTGATGCCACTGATGATAATCGAGAGGATGGTAAGGATGATTTCACTGGGAGTTTTTTTGATGCGCACACCCACACGCTGTGATGCCATAAAATCAAAAATCGAGTTGAATTTGCTTACGAGATAGTCGACGGCATTGTTGATACGTAGTTCGGCAATATAATTTTTTTGTCTGAGTTGATAATTGAGATCCCAGAGCTCTTTGTTTTTGTCGGTGTTCTCCTCGTAGATCTGCCAATCCTTTTTGACCCAATAACGATCTACGAGATACTGAGGGATTTGGGCAATCATAATCATCAGCCAGATATATGGATATCTAGGTAGGATGATGACCGTGATCGCAATGAGGCTAACTAGATTAAAGAATAAGTTGCTGATGTCTGAGACCGTTTGACGGGTGCGCCAGCCGAATTCTTCGTCTACCTTGGAGATCAGGGCGGAAGTTTCTTTTGATTCGAGATGCTGATAGTCTAGACCAGCTACTTTGGCGATAAATATTTTGCGTAAATGAGCCTGGAGTTTGATATCCAAAATGCGGTTAAGTTGCCCCTGCAAAAAGAAAAAGAGTGACGTAACGAGAGCGACAATCATAAAGATTGTAAATGGCTCGACCCAAGCAGTGTCTCCTGTCCCAGTCAGCGAGTCTATGAGTTGACTGAAAACCTTGGTACGGGCGAAGGGTGCGATTGAAGTGACAATTTGGGTGATAAAAGTGGCAATAAATAACCCCGGGCTAAATTTGAATAAAAATTTAGTTACCCAAGTTGTACTTTTTAAAATATCCGAGATACTGCCCTTTTTCCTAGCCATCTGGCAATTATACTACGATGTAGTTTGATCTATTTACGATTAACTAACGTGTCTTTCACTACTTTGATAGAATCAGCTTATGAAAGATGAATTTGAGCTTACGGTCGGTGGAGTTGGACTCACTAAAGCAAACATTGAACTTCTAAAAAAACGCCAAATCACCTTATCGATGCTTGAGAAAGCAGCGATTAATAGTGGTGTGGAAGGGATGAGACTATATATTCACGATCTTTTAGACTCAAGGGGTGGTCATTCTGATGCCGCTGGACCTGAGATTGATAATAGCGTTGGTAATTCCAACTAGGTAGATTACTCAAACAAGTATTTGTAAACTTAATTGTAAACTAAAAATATTTCTTTATGATATATTTAGATATCTTTTGATGCTCTGTGACCCCATTGGGATTTCAGTAACTCATTCACTTCGCTCATGAGATTACACTAGGCAGGTGCTATGCACTTGCCGTCGGATGCTCGAGCTCTGCTCGGGCAAGTTCTCACCTATTAGAGGCCGTATAAACAAAAAGTCACCTAGCGGCGATTTT
>DALYDJ010000060.1:338-5381 GCA_031973275.1 Candidatus Woesebacteria bacterium | reverse complement strand
TACCAAATTAGATTCCCTGTGGCAAACCAATTTACGTATTGACTCATACCAATTTAGTATTAGAATATGTTTTTGTTACATATATAAATATTTTATGCACTACTGTGCATGATAGGAGTAAATATGGCCAATCGAGAACAAGATGAAGCAGCAAAAGCAGAAGCAGCAAAAGCAAAAAAGGCCGCCGAAGCGGCTGTAGCAGCAAATCAGGCCACAACTCAGAATCCACCCACCACGGTAGATTTGCTCGCTAGACTAATGGAGACACCTCAAGCTATTCAAGGTAGCACAAGCACACCAGCTCAACAATAACAACACTTCCGCATAACCACTTTAAACCCCTCAAGAATGAGGGGTTTTTGGTATATCTAGAGTCTTAACCAAATGAGAAAAGTACAAAACCCTTTCTTCATTGTCTATTAGATCCTGGTAGTCGTAGAGAGACACTGCAGTTATCCCTCCTGTTCGCATTCGAGCACTAATCGAATCATGGTCTAGTACCCCTTTTTTTACCGCCTCAATCGCCAAATCTTGTATCCCCAAGCGGACTATAGGAGATAGGTTTTGGTTGCATACTTGAGCAGTTGCATGTACTAGAGAGCTGAAAAGATTCACATTAAATTGGCCACCTTCTGCCGATTTGTTTACAAAGCTACTCCACAACATACCCATCATGAGTCCATATCCATCTGGCTCAACCTTTATCCTCCGTTGCACTTTCGCCATATTCCAGTACCCACCCTCACCGTTTATACCAAACAACTTTACCCGCAAGTTTTTAATGGTTCCGCTCGTACCCAACTCATACACAAACTTATACATTTTTTCATCCAGATCTGGACCCACAGCATATACCATACCATCTTCAATACGTGCCAGTTCTTGCTGGTGCCTAACTAATACAAGTGAAGATTCACCAAGCAACGATCCAATGTGGTCGTAATCAGAATTACCAAATGCAACACTACTCCTGATGCCTGATCCTAACAAGGATGCGTATTCACTAGCTAAAATCATGTCCGCATTATACTATAGCCTCGATCGGTCTGACTTTACCCCTCCTTCAGCATCGCCAAAAACTCTTTGTTCGACTTGGATTTGTTTAGTCTCTCGACCAACACAGATGTCCGCTCATCATCATTGAGCATGTCTAGCATCCGCCTCATCATCACAATATTCTGGTAGTCAGAGCTAGAGAACAAGAGATCTTCGCGGCGAGTACCTGATTTGTAGACATCAATAGCAGGGAAGATGCGGCGTTCAGACAAGCGGCGGTCCAAGACCAGCTCCATGTTGCCCGTACCCTTGAACTCTTCGTAGATCAGCTCATCCATCCTCGATCCGGTATCAACGAGCGCCGTACCGATGATCGTGAGTGATCCCCCATCTTCCATTTTGCGGGCTGCCCCAAAGAATCTCTTGGGTGGGTACAGTGCCGCCGGGTCAAATCCACCAGACAAGGTGCGACCCGAGGTAGGTATTGCCAGGTTGTAGGCGCGAGCTAGGCGGGTCACGGAGTCTAGGAGGATCACCACATCCATTCCTTCTTCAACTAGTCGTTTAGCGCGCTCCAGGGCGATCTCCGCTACCCTAGTTTGGTCTTCGGCTGGCTCATCAAAATTAGAGGCCGCACACTCCCCTTTCATCACCGAGTTTTCGGTGACTTTCTCTAGGTGACGACGGATATCGGTGACCTCTTCGGGGCGCTCACCAATGAGCACGGTCATCAGATGGATCTCGGGATAGTTTTTGGCTATACCTGTCACCATATCTTTCATGATGGTCGTCTTGCCGGCCTTTGGCGGTGCCACAATCATGCCACGCTGACCGCGGCCTATTGGCGCAACTAGGTCAATCACACGGTTAGACAAAGGTTGGGCGCCCATTTCAAGAACAATTTTTTGAATTGGATAAATAGGGGTCAGGTTATGGAACTTGACGCGCTTGTGGAGCTCAGTTGGCGACTTGCCATTGACCTTGTTGACAGTTACCAGTGCCCAGTACCTTTCATTATCTTTTGGTTTTCGCGCTGTCCCCTCGACGTAGTCACCAGATCTAAGACCCAATCTACGCACTACCATCGACGACATATAAGCATCGCGCTCTGTCGGATGGAACTGGGGGCGGATCACTGCATGGCCATCATTTGAGTCATCGAGATATCCTGCGATCGGCTCCACGTCGGCATTATTTGTCGCTTGCGCGTTGTATACCGGTCGTGGCTGATAATTGCTCACTGGTTTATCTTGATTATGCCCAAAGTTGCGGTTCATTGGTCGACTACCATACCCTGGCCTACCACTGGGTTGCATCTGCGTAGTTGGGGGGATCACAACTGGTGCTATAGCTGGAGCTGCAACTGGAGCAACTGGCTCGCTAACTACCGGTTTTACCTCTGGCTTAGGAGGTACAGCCACCTCTTCTACACTCGGTGTCACTGGTTTTTCGTCATTAGTTTTTACTATTTTTGCCTTCGCTGCTGGCATAAACGCCTCCTCAAATAAAATATTTTGTGCAATTAAATAGCCTCTAAAATCTGGAATCTAGAATCTATATTTCGTGGGAACTCACGTAGTATGACAAATTTATTGGAGTTCGTCAACTATCAGTCCCGCCACACTCAAAATCTTTAGTTTTTTATATTTGAGAATTTGACCTGCCTGCGCATGCAGGGAATTTAGGATTTGAGAATTAGGCGAAACCGTATTACTCACCACCACCTCATCAATCGCACTCTTATCCAGCATCTCCTGTACTCCAGGCACATACAAATGGTGGGTCGCCGCCACCGAGACGCTTTTCGCTCCCTTACCCTTGAGATATTTGGCTGAGGCCATCATGGTCGACCCAGTCACAATCATATCGTCCACTATCAACACCCTTTTCCCATCAACTTGCCCACTCATCCCAACCACCTCCACCTTGCCGGTTTTCAAGTCTCGTCTTTTATCCATATAGGCGATCGGGATCCCGATTTCCCTGGCAAAGTAAGCACTCGCTTTAACGGCGCCCTCATCAGGTGCCACCACCACCCACTCACTCTCTCCTCCCTCCTCGCTCCTCATCCCTATCTTTTTGGAAAAGTACTCTAGGAATAGCGGTTTCGCACTCAGCTCTACTACCGGGATATCAAAAAACCCTGTAATTGCCCGATTGTGCAGATCAAAAGTAATCAATTTTTTGATTTTTGTGGTTTGAATAATCTGTGCTATCACTTTAGCCGACAACGATTCACCAGGCAGGAATACTTTATCTTGTTTGCTATATCCTAGCCACGGGACCACCCCCACCAGATTGGTATATCCTTGCCTGGTTAGGGCATCAGATAGTAAGCAAAACTCGATCAAATGTTCATCAACTGGTGCAGAAAATGATTGCACGACCACAGCCTTACTATTTCCCAACTCTTGCTTCCTCACTCCCACACTAATTCTTCGCTCGTCATTATCAAACTTGGCGCTCGTCACTTCACCCACCCCGAACTCACCCACCTTAGCAATTTTCTTGGCTAAATCTTGATTACTACTACCGCTAAATATCTGCATACACTTTATTGTACAGCTTATAAACCGAGTGGAGAAAGGGAGTTAATCTGCCTTTGGCAGAATGATGTACCTACCGACGATCTCACATGCGCAATATTGGGGGATTATGAGCCTGCCCTACCTGCCTGCGCAGGCAGGTCTCACACATCACAAACAGAATGGAAGGGCTATGAGCCTGCCCTATCTCACATGCCCTTCCATTCTATCAGCGACTCGAGTCATTATAGGTCAAAGCACTACTGGTAGTGTGTAAGATATAGTCTTACACACAAAATGTAGCTTGACGGTCTTGACCGACAATGTTAAAGTTCCCTTACGCTTATGTAGTAATTGAAACAACTACATTTCGTTTTGAATAAGAGCATTGCTACACGTGATCCCGTGCAAATGGAGAATCAGCGGTAGGAATGCTCTTTTCGTTTCTATTCACTTTTTAAGGGCTTCTAGAGAACAATCTTCAAAACTATACCTGGAGCTTTTTTCGTGAAACTCGAAAATAGACGGGTATGGGCGGAAATATATCACCTCTGGAAACAATAGTCAACCTATAACTTTTACACACATACCAACCCACTAATCCCATATAAAAAATAGATCTGGATTTTACTCATTTTTCACTACTGTGGATAACTAAAGAATAACAGTGACACTGGATAGGTAGAAATAATTTTCCGATTCTATCAAGGAAAATATTAAATACTAATCTGACGAACGAGCTTAAAGTGCAGACGTATCTCACAGTCAAAAAAGATTACGCAGGCGTGTAGCCGAGTAACAGGTGAAAATTTCACCAGAAATTTATCACCGTTTTTTTGTGTGACGGTACGTCGAACTTTAAGTAGCGAGCAAAACAATTACAAGCTCTTTACGATTTCACTGACTTTTTTAAAACTATCTCTCGAGTAAATCTTCGTATAACCCAGCTTAACTGCCTCTTTTGTCCGTTTTTCACCCCACGACACCGATCTGATCTCTCCAAGTAACCCAACTTCTCCGACCGCGACCGAGTTTTTGGGTAGTGGCTTGCCCATCGTCGAGCTAGCCACAGCTAGACAGATCGCTAGGTCGATGGCGGGCTCTTTGACCGTCAATCCACCAGTCACTTTGATAAATACATCTTTGTTGCCGATCGGCAGTCGTGCATATTTTTGCAGGACTCCCAGTAGGATCATTACTCGCCGTACGTCCACTCCTTGCGCCACGCGCCGTGGCACCGGTAGCTCCGAGTCTACAACTAGCGCCTGTACCTCTAGTAGCACCGGGCGCGTTCCCTCCATCACCACCGTCACGGCAGATCCCACCGATCCTTCCTCCCTTTCTGCCAGGAAAAATTCACTTGGGTTCTTCACTTCCTCTAGTCCCGACTCCACCATGCGGAATACCCCGACCTCGTCCGTCGCCCCAAATCTATTCTTCTGGGTACGCAGTAGTCGCAGGTCGTAGTAGCGATCACCAGTCAGCTCGAGGACAACGTCCACCATGTGCTCAAGCACTTTGG
>DALYDJ010000060.1:0-328 GCA_031973275.1 Candidatus Woesebacteria bacterium | reverse complement strand
CGTCTTTGGTCACGTGCCCAACCAGTACGACCGGCACATTTTTGGATTTGGCATAGTTGATTAACCTCGCCGTACACTCGCGGATTTGCGAGATCGACCCCGCCGTACCCGGCAAGTCCGATGAATACAATGTTTGCACAGAATCAACAATTATCATTGTAGGGACAGACCCCTGTGTCTGTCCGATTGTCGCAATTATCATATCCACATCCGTCTCCGCCAGCATCTGCAGGCTATTTCCTAATTCCTCTTTACTGTTTCCTACTTTCAGCCTGTCCACCCTCATCTTCACTTGCCCCGGGCTCTCCTCCCCGCAGACATATACCAC
>DALYDJ010000059.1:4353-5406 GCA_031973275.1 Candidatus Woesebacteria bacterium | reverse complement strand
TAACGGGGGTCAGATCATGCTATCGGTGGCGGAGATCCTGGGGATGAGGAGTCAGGAACTAGGAATTAGGGGGGTCACACTCTGGGCGCCGGTTAGCAAACCGTTCCCGTATAATATCTTGTTTTACACTGATGATGCGAGTGATAGCGGGAAATGGCTGAGGAGTGAGATAGCCAAGTTCGAAGCCGATTATGACGTGTTTAACTACTCAATTGACCGATACCTAGAGAAGATCAATATCCCAGTCCAAGTGCATCAGGGGAGTATAGATGAAGCAGTACCCAAAAAATGGAGCGATGACCTAGTCAAAAATTTGAAAGAAAAAGAGAAAGAGGTGACCTACTACGTATATCCCGGAGCGGATCATAATATGAGACCGAGTTGGGATAGTGTGGTGGTGCGAGACTTAGAATTTTTTGCGGGCGCTGATTAATCAATCCAGACTGTTTTGATGTTCACGAATTCTTTAAGTCCGTAACTACCAAGCTCTCGTCCAAACCCAGAAAATTTAGTGCCACCAAATGGTAGGCGAGGGTCGGACTTGACCAACGAGTTAACAAAGACGCATCCTGCTTGAATTCTCTCGGTAAAAAACTGAATAATCTCAGGATCTTGAGACCAGACCGATGCTCCTAAGCCAAAATGACTATCGTTGGCTATCATAAGTGCTTCATCTTTGTCTTTGACTGTGATCACGGCAGCAACTGGTCCAAACGTTTCCTCTCTAGCAACAGCCATGTTAGGTTTGACACTGGTCAAAATGGTGGGTGGGTAGAAGTAGCCGGGACGATCGATGATATAGCCACCAGTGGCAAGGGTAGCGCCTTCACGAATACTTCTCTCGACTTGATCGTGGAGGTGGGTGCGTGCAGATTCTGAAGCAAGTGGGCCAATGTCGGTCGAGGAGTCGGCAGGGTCACCGATTTGCTTGGATTCGAGATGAGACTTGAATAGTTGGGTAAACTGCTTTGCTACTTGAGCATGGACGATGAATCGCTTGGCGGCGATGCAAGACTGTCCTGAGACGATTAAACGTGAGGTCGCAGCTACCTC
>DALYDJ010000059.1:0-4343 GCA_031973275.1 Candidatus Woesebacteria bacterium | reverse complement strand
ATGACTATAAAGGGATCGCTGCCACCCAGCTCGAGAACTAGGCGCTTGAGACTTTTACCGGCGAGCTCGGCTACTTTGCTCCCAGCTTCTTCACTTCCGGTCAGACTGATAAACCGCACAAGAGGGTGTTGGATTACCTGGGTGGTCCCAGATCCGGTGATGAGAAGAGTTTGAAATAACCCTGGTTTAGCACCTGCTCGAACAAAGATCTCTTCAACCGCCATAGCGCAGGAGGGGACAGTGGAGGCGTGTTTGAGGAGGACAGAGTTGCCAGCCATGAGGGCAGGGGAAGCGGCGCGAAATACTTGCCAAAAAGGAAAGTTCCACGGCATGATGGCAAGGATGACACCAAGAGGATCATAGCGAACATAAGATGATTGGGCTTCGGTGCTGACTGGTTGTGGTGAAAGAAAAGATTCGGCGTTGTTAGCGTAATACTCGCAGACGAGAGCGCATTTTTCGATCTCGGCGAGACCTTCAGCGTTGCGTTTACCCATCTCTAGAGTCATGATTTTAGCTAGTTTAGCTTTCTCTGTTTTGAGAATCTGAGCAACTTTGAGCAAGAGAGTGGATCTAGTATGGAAATCAGTCTTGGACCAAGTGGTAAAGGCTAGGTGTGAGTCGGCAATCTTTTTGTCGACTTGCTTTGGAGAGTGTGTAGTAAAGGTCGAGATGACTTGTCCGGTTGAGGGATTAATAGTTTTGAAGCTGCTCATGATTTTTTACCTAAATACTGATTGTCTAAATAGTCGATGGGTATTTCTATTAAGTGGATACCTTTTTGGGTAAAGGATAATTGTAGGAGTTTAGCTAGTGGGTTTGAGTCATCTACCCGGTGACCTGATATGTCGTATGACTGTGCGTATTTGACGAAATCCGGATTGCTAAAATTTAATCCAAAACTGGGTAGCTGCATACCATCTTGTTTCCAGGCTATCATGCCGTAAGTGTTGTCGGTCAAAACGAGAATAACTAAGTCAAGATTGAGTCGCTTGGCAGTTTCTAACTCTTGTGAGTTCATCATAAATCCACCATCGCCGCAGACAGCCACTACATGTTTATTAGGGTTGATAATTTTGGCGGCAATGGCTGATGGGAGGCCTGCGCCCATGGTGGCAAGCGCATTGTCCAGAAGGAGTGTGTTGGGGGCATAGGTTGGGTAGTGTCTTGCGAACCAAAGTTTGTACATACCATTATCGAGTGTCACTATGTCAGAATCTGCTAAGCTTTGTCTAAGTGCTTGAAGCAAATGATAGGGAGAGTTTTGACTAGATAATTTAAGGGCTTGAGTAGAAAGTGCGTGTGTGGAAGAAAATACGGAGAAGTCCCAATTTGAAGAGGGGACAATGAGCTCTGATAGTTGCCATATAGAGTTGCCGATATCACCGATGACTTCAAGAATTGGATCATAAATTAGATCTGGAATAGCGGGAGAGAAATTGAGATGAATGACTTTTTGTCTACTATCACCGCTCATGAGAAATGGTGGTTTTTCGATCGTGTCGTGACCAACGTTGATAATCAGGTCGGCTGCTTGCACCATATCGTGGATGTAGTCACCGGATGAGAGTGCTGCCGTACCTAAATATTGCGGATGCTTCTCGGAAATCACTCCTTTGCCCATCTGTGTAGTGAAAAATGGAATCTTGGTTTTTTCTACGAGGAGCGTGAGCATTTTGGAGACGCGTTTGCGGTTGGCACCGGCTCCGATCAAAAGGAGGGGATGGTGGGAATCCTGAATGAGCTCGATAGCACGAGCGATCGCTTTGTCTTCGGCTATTGGGCGACGAGGGGACTCTGATTTGCGGATGAGAGGTGGGTGATCTGTCAATTCGGCTGCTACGTCTTCTGGTAGCTCGAGATGGACGGCTCCTGGCCTTTCCTCACGTGCGAGTTTGAAAGCTTCTTTGACGGCGGAAGCGACCAGTCTGGCATCAATAATCTGTTTGGACAGTTTGGTCAGTGGCTTCATCATCTCGACGGTATTGATGATTTGGAAATGTCCCTGCTTACTAGATTTGATGGGTTTTTGGCCAGTGATAAAAATTGCGGGCATACCTCCAAGCTGCGCGTAGGCGACAGCAGTAACTAGATTGGTTGCACCAGGCCCAAGTGTGGATAGGCAAACCCCTGGATTACCTGTAAGACGGCCAACTGTGGCTGCCATAAAACCAGCGGATTGCTCATGACGAGTAGGGATAAATTTTATAGATGATTTGCGAACACTTTCTAGGAAAGTAAGGTTTTCTTCTCCTGGTACACCAAAGATATACTCTACTCCTTCAGCCACTAGGGACTCGACGAAAATGTCTGAGGCGTTTGTCATGAGAATAGTTTAGCACGGCTTTGTGTGTTTGACTTGTGGAGTAGTATGATATTGATAGGAGAAATTATGTGGTTTCGTAAAAAGGAAAACTTTCCGTATAAAGCAGGACTAATTCAGGCTGTGGGAATAGTGAGTTATATAACATTGTTTACTATTTTAGTTACAATTGCGAGCAAATATATGCCTGGGCCTGACCCTGCATGGGCACCATTTCTATTTTTGACTATTTTTTGTTTTTCGGTGATGGCGTGTGGAATCATTGTATTTTATAAACCGTACCTGTTGTTTGTAGATGACAAGCCTAAAGAAGCGGGAGAACTGGTCCTCTCGACTGCTAAATGGCTGGGGGTGTTTGCGCTGATGGCAATTATTTTTGCTGTGGTGATGTCGAGATAAATACGATTAATCCTCGCGTGCAGTTGTGGGTTGAGGGTTGCGAATTAAGGATATTCCACCTCTAACGAAGTCGGCAAAAGTGCCAATGGTGGCCAGCTTTACCCATATACGCTTATCTTTGGTTGGTGTGAGAGCTTCGCGCATGTTTTGTGATGGATGAAGGATGAGTGCATTGGGTCTAAAGGAAATTTTATGTTTAATTTTATGACCAGATATATCTAGTGGTGGCTGTTGTGCAACATATGCAACTAGGAGTGGCCATAGCGCTATGACGAGTGGATCGTTTATTAATTCGTAAGTAGATGTGACTGCGTCATGCAGAGTATCAAATCCAAAGAATGTGTGTGTTATGCTGTGGTGGAAATTACTTGCTCCTAAATAGCTATTTGTTGTAAACTTTGTGCCAAAATTACACAGCAAGTTAGACAAAGATGACAAAACCATTTCCATTGCTGCGTCAGACTGTATTTCGAGTGTCCTCTTAAATTGTTGTTCCCCAGCTGTTAGATATTGCATTGTAGGGTGATGGCTTGGTATAGCAGCAATATTACTGTGAAAGTGTGGATACGCGACTGAAGCTATGCCTTTTGGAATATACTGTAGATCACTTTGTGAAGGAGGTGGTACAGTACCATGGCCATGCATAATATAATACGATGCATCTGGATTGTGTCTCGATAAGGCGTCAATGCGATAGTCGAGCGATTGTAAGAGTATGGGGATGGATACTAAATCTTGCCACGATATAAACCGACCGTCCTTGGTTAACCATTCTACATGATGTGCACCTTTAACAATGTTGTGTGGGTGAGATCCCACTAAAGGGGTGAGAACAATGTTTTCCGTAAGGCTAATATGGGTTGGTTGTTTTATGATCTTTTCTAAAATTTCATCATTAGGTCGGAATATGTCTGTGGGGGGTACAGGTAGTCGACGTAGAACTAGTTCACCACAGCGAGTTGTCATATTTATACGTACTTGATAAGTAAGCGGGTAGGTATTTTACTACTTATGGCAAGACCTGTAGAATGGCCGGATGAGTATCAGAGCAACAGACCTAAGTTTTAGTTATGGAGAGAAGCCTCTACTGATCGAGGCCAATTTCCGCATCGAAGATGGGCAAAAGGTGGGCCTGGTCGGTGAGAATGGCACGGGCAAGTCCACACTGCTCAAACTTTTCCGCGGAGAAGAATACCCGGATGATGGCAAACTAGAAATAAGTGGCACGATGGAGCTGGTGCCACAAGAGGTCAAGCGGGATAGGGTCCTAGACACAGCCGCGACGGTGATGGAGTACGTCAATCCAGACGGGGAGATCCCCGAGCACCGCTTGCGCAAACTGTTTGCGGGACTAGGAATAGCGGAGATTGATTTAGAGTCCAAACCCCAAAGCTATAGTGGGGGAGTCAAGACCAAGTTTGCTCTGGCTAGGGCGATCCTCAAAGAGCCGGATATTTTGCTACTAGATGAGCCAACCAACTTTATGGACCTGGAAGGTAAAAAATGGGTGATGGGACTGCTCTCACAGTACCCCAAGACGCTGATCCTGATCTCGCATGATATGGGGCTGATGGACAAGGCAATCGACCGGGTGATGTATGTCAACAAACATAAACATATT